>DFZJ01000051.1:6789-8699 GCA_002382045.1 Syntrophaceae bacterium UBA4059 | reverse complement strand
TTCAATTCCAGTTCGTCAACGTCAAAGACATTCACCGACATACTGAATTCTTTTTTTCAGATCACTGATGACGTCCTGAATGTTTTCAACTGACATTTCTTTTCCTCCTTTTAAAGTTCACCATGAACAATACGGCCAAGCATATAAAACTGCCCCCTGCCAACCAATCGCCAAATTTTGCATATAAAGTCGGCATCCTGATAAATTTAACACGACCATGAATTTCGTCTTTTTTAAATATTTCTGTTCGCGCAATAACCTTTCCGGTCGGGTCGACAATTGCAGAGATGCCGGTATTAGCGGCTCTCACAAGATAGAGCCGCGTTTCCACCGCCCTGAAAACAGACATGGACAGGTGTTGGTATGGCGCTGATGTCGTTCCGAACCAGGCATCGTTGGTAATATTGACCAGTAATTCAGCAGCTGCATTTTTATACATTCTGGCTGCTTCCGGCAAAATGCCTTCATAACAGATCATCACACCAACTTTTCTGTCGCCCATCGTTAAAGGATAAAAACCCTTTCCTTCGGCAAAATCACCAATTCCCGCAGCAAGACGGCTGATGAAAGGAAATAAGGTTCTTAACGGCACATATTCTCCGTAAGGAACAAGATGCACCTTATCATACTTTCCGCGGATATCGCCTTGCGGAGAAAGCAAATAGGCACTATTGAAATAATCGGTATCTTCCTTTCCCGGCGCATAGCTCATCGATCCGAATATAAACCAGCTTTTTGTTTTGACCGGCAAGTTTTTCACCCGGTGCTGCAATTCGTTTTCGTCCTGAAAGTTAAAAGGCACAGCTGTTTCCGGCCAGACCATCAGCCCGCCATTTACCGCCTGATGACGCAACGACAGTTCCTCGTAAATATGAATGGTTTCTTCTTGAAAATTTGCATTCCATTTAATGGACTGATCAATGTTTCCCTGGATCAGGGACACCTCCATTTCCGGAGCCTCTTTCATCGCCTGGTTGCTCTGATTAATCCGTACGACACCATAACCATAAACACCCGACCAAATCAGCAGCACAGCCGCCGCAAGGACGAATGACTTTTTCGACCTTTCCGTAATGATTTCAAAAAATGCTGCATTTAAAAGAATGATTAGAAATGACAATCCGAATACACCCGCAAGGTCAGCGATCTGAATAAAAAAGATATTATTAAATTGCGAATAACCCAGATTTTCCCAGGGGAACCCGGTAAACAACTTTGATTTGGCATATTCCAGGCAGACCCATAAAACAGGTGCAACAAAATACAGCGGAACATTTTTCCGCAAATAAACCATCCCTGCGGCAAACAAGGCATAATAAATGCTTAGATAGGAAGCCAAAAGCAGCATGATGGCCACCCCCAGATGCAGGGGCATATTTCCGTAATTGACAATGACATACGCGATCCAGTAGAGGACTCCTATGCAAGCCGTCATTCCCGTCAGCCATCCCAAAAGCAATGCCCTGCGCATGGATACCACATTACGCAAAGCAATAAAGAGCGGAACAAAGGCAATCCATGCCATAAATCCCAAACCAAATTTGGGAAAAGATAAAAACAGCAAAAACCCGCTGAGCAATGCAAAAAAAATACTGGGTCTGTCAATTTTCCTGTCTGAAGCATTCCGAATGCCTTTTGATTCTTTCTTATTCATCAGAACTGTCATGCTCCATTACTTGTATTTTTACTCTTTTGATGGTGCGCTCATCCGTACTTTCGATTGTAATTTCCATTCCCTCTATTATGAATTTTTCTCCCTGATGAGGAATTCTTCGAATCGTATTTAAAATCAGACCGCTGATTGTTTCATATCGGCCTCTTTCCAGTTTGATCTTGAGATGCTCTTCTATTTTTTCAATTTCGGTGCGGCCGTCGACAATAATCGTTCCCTCAACCGTTTGGAAAATATC
>DFZJ01000051.1:0-6750 GCA_002382045.1 Syntrophaceae bacterium UBA4059 | reverse complement strand
TGAGCGTTCTTCGTTTCGGGAATGTAATAGGGCTTTGTCAGATGCGATAAAATATCAACGGTTGTCATGTTCTGTGACCAGGTTTTAAGCAGGTCTTTAATATTCAAAATGCCGATAATATTATCGACCGATCCCCGGTGCACCGGAACGCGTGTGTAATGGGCGTTGGCAAGTTCCTGAATAATATCTTCCGGTCTGTCGTCCGCGCTGATTGAAAGGATATCCGTTCGGGGAATCATGATTTCCCGGACCAGAATCGAGGAAAAGTTAAGGATATTTTCGATCATCTTTCTGGAAGATTCATCCAACACACCCTTTTTCTGACCCTTCGCTAATATTGAAAAAATTTCCCGACGAATATGTTCCTGTTTGCGCCAGAAATACAGTTTAGACATTTTCTCCATAATAGTCGCTTATAAACCATGCTCAATCGATTATGTCAATCACCCTGTTGCACCAGCATCACAAACAAAAAAAGGGAGTCGCGCATGATATCGACTCCCTTTTGATTTTCTGGCGGGGCCAAGGGGACTTGAACCCCTGCCCTCCGGCGTGACAGGCCGGCGTTATAACCAACTTAACTATGACCCCAAAAAATCATTATTAAAGTTCTTTTTCTGGTAGGCGGGACAGGGCTCGAACCTGTGACATCCACGGTGTAAGCGTGGCGCTCTTCCAGCTGAGCTACCCGCCCACATGCCCAAAAAAAGCTGCATGGCTTCTAGCAACATTGAGATTTCTTGTCAAGATATAAAAATCGGCAATCTCCCTTAATTCACAGGCTGGGCGACAACCTGCATATCGGTTGTTAAAGCTTGGCCAAAACCATCCTCATCTTTTACAAATGCAATATCCAACACCTCGTCAATGTGATCGACTAAAACAATTTTGAGGGCGTGTTGAACATTGAGCGGAACTTCCGCCAGATCCTTCTCATTGTCTTTGGGAATGATGACCATTTTTATGTTTCCGCGGTGGGCCGCAAGAATTTTCTCTTTTAATCCACCAATGGGCAGCACCCTTCCCCTTAATGTTATTTCACCCGTCATCGCCATATCCGCACGGACTTTCTTTTTCATGAGGGCCGATGCAATGGATGTGGCCATTGCAATGCCTGCTGACGGGCCATCCTTGGGAATCGCGCCTTCGGGCACATGAACATGAATGTCTATTTTCTTATAAAAGTTTTTCGGCAAACCGAACTTCTCGGCTCGCGCACGGATATAGGTCAGGGCTGCCTGAACGGATTCCTGCATGACATCGCCCAGTTTTCCGGTCATAACCATGCGGCCCGTTCCTTCCATGACGGAGGCTTCGATCACCAGCAATTCCCCGCCGACTTCCGTCCAGGCCAAGCCGGTTGTCAGGCCAATCTGACTTTTTTCCTCTGTCTCACCATGCCGGAATTTCGGAACGCCTAAATACTTCGGGACGCTCTTAGAGCTGATGATAATTTTCTTTTTGGCGCCATTACTGACAATTTCTTTGGCGACCTTACGGCAAATTGATGCGATTTCCCGCTCCAGATTACGCACCCCTGCTTCTCTTGTGTACTCTCGGATAACGCGCAGCAGGGCGCCTTTCGTAAACTCAATATTCTCCACCGCAAGACCATTCGCTTCCGTTTCTTTTGTCAGCAGAAATTTTGTTGCGATTTGCAGTTTTTCCTGTTCCGTGTAACCGGCAATACGGATCACTTCCATTCTGTCCTGCAAGGGGGCCGGTATCGTTTGTAAAACGTTGGCTGTCGTGATGAACATAATGTCGGATAAATTATAATCTACGTCCAGATAATTATCATTGAATGCACAATTCTGTTCAGGATCAAGCACTTCGAGTAACGCTGACGAGGGATCTCCCCGGAAATCAGAGCTGAGCTTATCGACTTCATCCAGGCAGAAAACGGGGTTATTCGAGCCCGCTTTTTTCAGGGATTGAATGATTTTACCCGGCATGGCGCCGATATAGGTTCGGCGATGACCGCGAATTTCCGCTTCATCGCGAACGCCGCCCAGCGAAATACGGACAAACTTTCGATTCGTTGCGCGGGCGACTGATTTGGCAATTGACGTTTTTCCCACTCCGGGGGGGCCAACCAGACAAAGAATCGGTCCCTTGTTTTTCTTAACCAGGGATTGAACAGCCAGATATTCGATAATTCGTTCCTTTACTTTTTTCAATCCGTAATGGTCTTCATCAAGAATATTTTCTGATTCTTTCAGGGTGTACTTATTTTCAGTGATTTCGGACCACGGCATATCCAGCAGCCAATCAATGTAATTGCGAACAACGGTGGCTTCCGCCGACATAGGCGACATCATTTGTAATTTTTTAATCTCCTGCCGGACTTTTTTTGTTGCTTCTTCCGACAGTTTCTTTTGTTTGAGTCGCTTTTCCATATCCGCTATTTCATTCTTAAAATCATCTTTTTCGCCCATTTCCTTCTGAATGGCGCGCATTTGTTCATTCAGGTAGTAATCCTTCTGAGTTTTCTCCATCTGCTTTTTGACGCGACGCTTGATTTTTTCTTCAACCTGCAGGATTTCAATTTCAGAGAGCATCAGCGAATAAATAGCTTCCAGCCGTTCACTGATGTTGTATATTTCCATGATCCTCTGTTTGTCTTCCAGTTTGACATTCAGATGGGTGACCACCACGTCAGCCAGCTTGGACGGGTCATCAATGGCGGCAATCGTGCCCATCATTTCCACGTGAACCTTCTTGCTCAGTTTCAGATAGAGCTCGAAAGATTCTTTGATGCTGCGCATCAGCGCCTGTTTTCGAACGTCATTGGGATCATCATCGACGTCTTCAATATCGGCAACTTTCACAAGAAAAAAATCGTCATTTTTAAGATACTCCTGGATCGTGCCACGCGTTTTACCTTCTACCAGCACTTTTACCGTTCCATCAGGCAGGCGCAAAAGCTGGATGATAATTCCGATCGTTCCAACCTTGTAGATGTCTTCTTCGGCAGGATCGTCTTTTTTAGCGTTTTTCTGGGCAACCATGAAAATACCTTTTTCATATTTCATGGCGGATTCCAGCGCGGCGATGGACTTTTCCCTGCCCACAAACAACGGCACAATCATATGCGGAAAGACAACGACATCCCGAAGCGGCAAAAGCGGAATGATGTTGGTCTTATTTTGATTATTATAATTTTGTTCTTCGGTCATTCCCTCATCCTGAATAATTATTTGTTATGCGGATTCCGATTTTGTATCATAGATCAGAATAGGCTTTTCCTTATTGAGCACAACTTCCTCGCTGATCACACATTCCTTGATATCCCGCTGTGACGGAATATCGTACATCACTTCCAACATGGTGTTTTCGAGAATGGAACGTAAGCCGCGTGCTCCGGATTTTCTTTCCATGGACAATTTCGCAACACACCGAAGCGCCCCATCCGTGAACTTCAGCGTAACGTTTTCCAATTCAAATAATTTCTTATATTGTTTGATGATGGAATCTTTAGGTTCCATCAAAATACGAACCAGTGAGGATTCATCCAGATCATCAAGTGTGGCGATAACCGGAAGACGTCCGATAAATTCGGGAATAAGGCCGAATTTGAGCAGATCTTCAGAACGAACATCCACCAGCAGCTCGCCTATTCTTTTTTCTTTCTTGCTTTTGATTTCCGCGCCAAACCCCATGGTGTTTGTGCCAATCCGCTTGGAAATAATGTTTTCCAGATCATTGAAGGCCCCCCCGCAAATAAACAGGATATTGGTGGTATCGACCTGAATGAACTCCTGTTGCGGATGTTTGCGCCCACCCTTCGGCGGGATATTGGCCATTGTGCCTTCCATGATTTTTAACAGGGCCTGTTGCACACCCTCGCCGGAAACATCCCTGGTGATGGACGGATTGCCTGATTTTTTGGCGATTTTATCTATTTCGTCAATATAAACGATGCCTTTTGATGCACGCGCCACATCGTAATCCGCGTTTTGCAGCAGACTCAGGATAATATTTTCAACATCCTCACCGACATAGCCTGCCTCCGTCAGCGTCGTAGCATCCGCTATCGTAAAGGGAACATTGAGAAATTTAGCCAGTGTTTTAGCCAGCAGCGTTTTCCCCGATCCGGTGGGACCGACCAGAAGCACATTACTTTTCTGGATTTCAACGCCATCAGTCGAACTGACATTGGAAAATAGTCTTTTATAATGATTATAAACCGCAACAGACAGAATTTTCTTTGTTTTTTCCTGGCCAATCACATAAGAGTCCAGGAATTTTTTAATTTCTTTAGGCTCCGGTAAAACGTTCTTTGGGCCTTTTTCGACTGTTTTTTCCTCTTCCTCAACAATACAGCGGCACAGTTCAATACATTCATCACAAATATAAGCCGTGGGACCGGCGACCAACTTGCGAACTTCGCTTTGCATTTTCCCGCAGAATGAACAAAATAGCATACCCTGACCTCGATTATCTTTACTTCTTTTTATCACTTAACATCTCCTTTATTCACACCCGGTACAACAGTTTTTCTTACTACTATTTCGTCAATTAAACCATATTCTTTAGCTTGCTGACTGGTCATGAAGTAGTCTCTTTCCGTATCATTCATGATCTTTTCCAGGGGTTGACCTGTTAAATCCGAAAGAATTTTGTTTAATTCGTCTTTTAATCTCAAGATTTCTCTGGCCTGAATATCAATATCCGTCGCCTGGCCCTGGAAACCGCCCAAAGGCTGATGGATTAAAATTCGCGCATGCGGCAGCGCAAATCTTTTCCCTTTTTCGCCGGCCGCCAGAAGAATCGCCGCCATGCTGGCCGACTGCCCCATGCAAACCGTGTTAATCTGAGGCTTAATATATTGCATCGTATCATAAATGGCCATGCCCGAACTGACACTCCCGCCGGGAGAATTCAAATAGAAAAATATTTCTTTATCAGGGTCCTCGGCTTCCAGATAAAGCATTTGCGCGACAACTACATTTGCGACGTTGTCATCAATGGCCGTTCCAAGAAAAATGATGCGATCCTTTAAAAGACGGGAATAGATGTCGAATGCTCTTTCACCTCGCCCGTCCTGCTCCACTACCATGGGTATTAAATTCATTAAACAGCCTCCTCAAGCCATTCCAACTTTTTCAACAGTCTTAATATTGGCCCGCTGCTCAATAAAGTCAAATACCTTTTTCTGGATAATCTCTGATTTCAGAGAATTCATTCGCTCTTCGTTGGCATAAGCGTTTTTAACAACTTCATAATCCGTGTGATGAATTTCAGCTAATTCCTTAATATGATTATCGATATCCTCATCAGTAGCGGTAATGGCTTCTTTTTCAGATATCTTTTTTATAAGCAGAAAAGATTTTACCGTTTTTTCGGCATCCTGCTTGAACTGATCATGCATACGGAAGCTCAATTCCATGGCGTTTTTCTCATCCATCCCGGCGGATTTCATTCTTTTTTGCGTATCATCCATCATATAGAAGATCTGCCGCTCTATAAGTGACGGCGGCGCCTCAAACGCGTTGGCCGCCACAATGGCTTCCATGATTCTGTCCTTGAACTGGGAATCGCTCTGGCGTCTGCATTGTTCTTCCATGGTTTTCTTAACATCATTCTTTAAGTCTTCGAGCGTATTATACTTGTCAAAATTTTTGATAAAGTCTTCGTCGATTTCAGGCAGTTTCTGCTCTTTGAGTCCCTTCAGGGTGACGTTAAACGTGACATCTTTTCCGGCCATTTTTTTCTCATGATAATCGGAGGGGAATGTCACATGGACATCTTTGATTTCGCCGTTTTTCATGCCCACGATCTGCTCTTCATAACCTGGAATAAATTTTTTCGATCCCAGTTCAAGCAGAAAATTTTCTGATTTCAGTTCAGGAAGCGCCTCTCCGTCAAGCGTTCCCGCAAAATCAATCGTTACAAAATCACCCATGACGGCCGGACGATCTTCTGTGACATCCTGCATGGTGGCAAACATCTTACGGATTTCTTTAAGGCGCTTTTCGATATCTTCTTCCGATACGGAAACATTAACCTTTTCTAACTCCAGTCCTTCATAACCTTGCGGTTCAAATGCAGGTTCTGTTTCAAATGTGGCGCAAAACGAAAAGTCACTATTTTCTTTCAATCCAGTCTGCTCGATTTCCGGTCGCGAAAGTGTAACAATCCCGCGATCATCAAGTTCCTGCCAATAGTATTTATTGACGATGTTGGTGATCGCCTCCCCTTCCGCGTCGGCTTTAAAATAATTTTCCAGCACTTTGCGGGGGATTTTTCCCGGACGGAAACCTTTAATCTTGGCTTTTTTACTAATATCACGATAAACATTATCCAGTTCATCTTTTACAGAAGCCCAAGGCACCTCAAATGACATCTTTTTCTTAACCTGACTGATATCTTCTAGTTTTACGGAAAGCTCGCTCACTACTTTTTTCTCCTTATATTTTAATTATTACGGTCATGCATTCTGGTGCGAGAGAGGAGACTTGAACTCCTAAGGTTTTACCCGCTGGATCCTAAGTCCAGTGCGTCTGCCAATTCCGCCACTCTCGCCTTTGGATGATTTTGGAATCCTATATTCATTATTTAAAATGTCAACGCGGATGATCATCGGCGCACTGCAACAAAACCAATCAAATTACGCTTTTTCTGTAAATGATAATTCCCTTTATTGCAATAAAAAAGATGACCATTAATTAAAAACTATTTTTGATGAACCCGTAAAAAGTCACCCCGCGATTTTAGCTTCGTACTCATGATAGCCAGGCGGGAAAG
>DFZJ01000071.1 GCA_002382045.1 Syntrophaceae bacterium UBA4059 | reverse complement strand
AACCGGGCGCTAAAGAAGAAAGAAAAGAACACGTACTGGATGAGCCGACTGTTCTGGCTATCAAAGGGCTGGGCCAGTTCAAGGAATTCCGCGTTGTTTCCGAATTTCGCAATCTCATCGAAAACTGGCACATTACCGATTTTCATATTTCCGACGCTCGTCCCAGCGCCGAGGATGGTTTTGCAGAACATCTCTCGACGCGCGGGGATAATGTCGCACAGGTGGCTCAGTATCTCTATGAGAATCATCATGATCGTTTTAACGATATTCTGGAAGTTATGAAACGGCGCATTCCCGGCGTGGAGAAAGTGGAGGCGAAACCAACGGAGGATGGACGGCTTGTTCTTCGTTTTCAGGACGGCGCTTTTCACGATCCTTTTATTGCCCGCTACGTCTCCGACGGGACGATTAAGATGTTCGCTTATCTCGTTTTGCTTCATGATCCACACCCTTTCCCTTTGCTGGCTGTCGAAGAGCCGGAAAATCAGCTTTATCCGGAATTGCTGCAGGAATTGGCCGAGGAATTCCGCGATTACGCCCGCCGGGGGGGACAGGTTTTTATTTCCACGCATTCGCCGGAATTTTTGAACGGTTTAACGCTTGACGAAATCTACTGGCTGTCCAAAAAAGACGGTTACTCAACGATTCACCGGTGTGCCGAGAGCGAAGAGTTAAAAAAGCTGATTGCAGAAGGCGATAAGCCCGGTGCGCTCTGGCGTCAGGGGATATTCAGTGGAGCATGGGAATCATGAATAGAGTGATCTTTCTTTTGGAGGAACTCTCCATGAAGAATTTTCTGGAGGGCTTTCTTCCACGCTTAATGCCGGATCTGGATTTTTTATGCATTACGCATGAGGGAAAACAGGATTTGGAGAAAAGCATTCCTCGAAAGCTCAGAGTTTTTCGAAAGAACCGTGTGGTGATTATCCGCGATAACGATGGGGCCGATTGCCTCGCCGTGAAGAAGAAACTTTCCAATATCTGTAAAAAAGAAAATCGATCTGACGTTTTGATTCGTATTGCCTGCCAGACTTTGGAAGCCTGGTATCTGGGCGCATGGGATGTTCTGTCTGATGTTTATGACTATCCAAAGCTGGCCGGATTGAATCGCAAAGCAAAATACCGCGATCCAGACCACCTCTCCAGGCCTTCTTTCGAGTTGGGCGCACTTATCCCGGAATTTCGAAAGATCGACGGCGCGCGTAGAATGGGCCATGCAATGCCCATTGAGAAATCAAAAAACCATTCGAAAAGTTTCCAGATTTTGATCGAAGGGCTGAATCGCATGGTTCAGCCATCCAGGGGCCGGAAACATAAAACCTAAAGACAGGAATGAACGATGGCTATCACCAACTATGATCGTGTCGGCAAAGCAATGGAACTTCTCAAAGACGGCTTAATCCCCTTTGTGGAACGCGAATTGAAGTCCCAATACGCACAACTGTGGATTGAAGAAGCAAAGACATCCGTGAGTGACACGCAGGCGAAACTATTTGTTACAAAAGATAAACCTCAGTGGGATATCGCTTCAATTCTTTCGGTTATTTGGAACAAGTGGGAGCTCGTCTTTCGCAAGACACTGGGTCGCGCCGAACGAAGCATCGTCAGCGAATTGCGGGAAGTGCGCAATAAATGGGCGCATCAAAATCCATTTTCCGGCGATGATACCGACCGGGCGCTGGATTCCGCCGAACGCTTGCTGTCCGCCATTTCCGCTCCGCAGGCCGATGAGGTCCGGAAAATCAAGATGGAGCTGCGGCGTACGATTTATGACGAGCAGGTGCGGACTGAAAAACGAAAAAGCGCTGGCACAGCCATCGAAAGTGTTGCGACAACGGGTCTCAAACCCTGGCGGGAAGTAGTAACCCCGCACAAGGATGTGGCGAGCGGCCGTTATTCGCAGGCCGAGTTTGCGGCGGATTTGTGGCAGGTGCATATGAATGAGGGCGCGGATGAGTATCGAGACCCGTCCGAATTCTTCCGCCGCACGTATCTGACGGAGAGCCTCAAAGGAATGCTGGTGAATGCCGTCCGGCGACTTACCGGAAAAGGCGGCGATCCGGTGGTTCAACTCCAGACCAATTTCGGCGGCGGCAAAACGCATTCGATGATGGCGCTGTATCATTTATTTTCCGGTATTGCCCCCACCGACCTTGCGGGTGTCGATGCGGTTATGCAGACAGCCGAATCTTCAAAGCTGCCGCCGGTTCGCCGCGTGGTATTGGTCGGCAATAAAATATCACCCGGTAATCCGGTTAAAAAATCCGATGGCACAGTGATTAAAACCCTCTGGGGGGAACTGGCCTGGCAACTGGGTTATGCGGCAGGCGGCAACAAGGAGGCCAAGAAGGCCTTTGCCCGTGTAGCAGCCGACGACGAAAAAGCCACCAGTCCCGGAGATGTGCTGCGTGAACTTTTCGTTGAATATGGCCCTTGCCTGATTTTAATTGATGAATGGGTGGCTTATGCCCGGCAGCTTCATGATCAGAGCGATCTGCCCGCCGGCGGCTTTGAAACGCAGTTCACCTTTGCTCAGGTTCTGACAGAATCGGCCAAGCTTTCTCAAAACTGTCTTCTGGTGATCAGTTTGCCCGCTTCGGATGCGGGACCTTCACCACACACACAGGCCGATGATGTGGAAGTGGGTGGTCAGCGAGGTCGGGAAGCGCTCGACAGGCTGCGCAATGTGGTAGGACGCATCGAATCATCCTGGCGTCCGGCCAGTGCCGAGGAAGGTTTTGAAATCGTCCGGCGTCGGCTTTTCCAGCCAATGAATGATCCTGCTCAATTCACAGACCGCGATGTGGTCGCCCGTGCTTTTGCCGATTTCTATAAAGCGCAGCAGTCCGAATTTCCGCCGGAATGTCGTGAAGCCGACTATGAAAAACGAATCAAGGCCGCCTATCCGATTCATCCGGAAATATTTGACCGGCTCTATAACGACTGGTCAACACTGGTGAAGTTTCAGAGAACCCGCGGTGTTTTACGGCTGATGGCAGCCGTCATTCACAGTCTGTGGGAAAAGGGAGATCGAAATCCATTGATCCTCCCGGCCAATATTGCCATAGACGATTTGCGTGTGCAGTCGGAACTGACACGTTATCTCACGGATAACTGGGTGCCGATCATCGAAAAGGATGTGGATGGTGTAAGTTCCCTGCCGTTACGATTGGATGGTGAATTGCCCAATTTGGGGAAATTCGCCGCTTGCCGTCGTGTGGCCCGCACCATCTATCTGGGTTCGGCTCCGTTAACTAAAGCCGCGCATCGCGGTTTGGAAGACCGCCGGGTGAAGCTTGGCTGTATGATGCCGGGTGAATCGCCATCCGTCTTCGGCGATGCTTTGCGCCGATTGGCCGGCTCTGCTACCTATCTTTATCAGGATGGGCCGCG
>DFZJ01000147.1 GCA_002382045.1 Syntrophaceae bacterium UBA4059 | reverse complement strand
TTTTTAACGCACACCAAGCAATCCGAATTCGAAACTATCCTTCATTCAGCATTTGATTTAGTTTATTATTAGCATAATATGCGCCAAGATCAAGAAAATATTCATATTAGATCGTTATGATGCCTGAAAAATTCGTATTTTCCCCTTTTGATCATTTCGGCGACAACTGTAATCCATTAATATCATCAGTTTCTGGATAAACCCGCTGTTTTCACCGGGGTGACGCGCCGTCATGAAGAATTTCGAACATCAGATGGTTTCATCAGACTATTTTTTCGCTATCTCCACAATTTGCCGCTTCATCTACAAATATTGCAGATATTCATCCCATGTCTATCTTCCCTCTTCCAAGATAAGATCAATTGCTTAGTTGAAATCCCTGCCGGGACATTAGGCTTAACCTGTCTGTCTAAAATCATGGTCAACCAGACAAGGACTGTTGACAAAATACGGCTAATCCCAGATTACGCAATAGGGCATTATGTCTCGACGAGTTCGTCATTGCGAGCGAAGCGAAGCAATCTAAGTCATTGATTATATGAGATTGCTTCGTCACTACGTTCCTCGCAATGACCGTTGTTTTGTAAATTATTTTTCTATTGTGTAATCTGGGTTAATATCAATGGTTTCTGGATACCACCCTTCACCGCTATGTCATTATGAAGATATTTTGTGGATTCCCGACAGGGAAAATCGGGAATGACAAAAGGTAGTGTTTTGTTACGTTTCTTTGGTGTTTTTCAGGGTGGTGACGTCGATGTTGTATTTTTTGACACGGTGCCAGAGGCTGCGCTGGTTGATCCCCAGCAAATTGGCCGCACGCGCCTGAACGCCTCCGGCCCGGCGGATGGCTTCGACGATCATGCCCTTTTCGATCTCGCTTAATCTTTGATCCAGGGGCTGATCGCCTCTTGGACTGATATTTTGAGAATTGGCAAAGCCGGTCAGTTCCGGAGGCAGATGCATTTCTTCGATTGTTCCTTCCGCGAATATCGCCGCCCGCTCGATGACGTTTTGCAGCTCGCGGACGTTTCCCGGCCAGTCGTATCCGATCATCACCTGCATTGCCCGCGGGGATATTTTCAGTTCTTTGCCGCTTTGCTTTAGAAAATGCTCAACAAGAAAAGGAATATCTTCAATTCTTTCCCGCAGGGACGGCAGATGGATAGATAAAACATTCAGACGGTAGAAAAGGTCCTCCCGGAATGCGCCTGTTTTGACCATCTCCGGCAGGTTCTTGTTGGTGGCGGCGATAAAACGGACATCCACATGGATGGTCTGCCCGCCTCCCACGCGCTCAAATTTCTTCTCCTGCAAAACTCGCAGCAGCTTCGCCTGAGTGGCCGGTGGCATATCGCCGATTTCATCCAGAAAAACCGTTCCGCCGTCAGCCAATTCAAATTTGCCTTTTTTCTGCGCCGTGGCGCCGGTAAAAGCTCCTTTTTCGTGGCCGAACAGTTCGCTTTCCAGTAATCCTTCGGGAATAGCTACGCAGTTGATGGCCACAAATGGTTGGCCCTGACGCCGGCTGTGTTCATAAATGCCATTGGCAATCAGTTCCTTGCCCGTGCCGCTTTCTCCGGTAATCAAAACGGTGGAATCCGTCGGCGCGACTTTGATAATCTGAGTGAAAACATGGCGCATGGCCGCGCCGGGACCCACAATCCCGGGAAAAAGTTCCCTGGCTTCCACATGACTTAAGATATGGACGACACTGTCAAACATCTGATTGATCCGGCTGAGGTCATCCGTGATATTGACTGCTTCCCCCGGTTGGTCATCTGAAAATACGGGNNGGTGTAGATATTGAAGATTAATGAATGGTGAGTCTTTTCCGGCGAGGCCGCCAGTTGATAAGCGGCAAATATTCCCAGGATGGTGATACCGGCAAAAATCAAAGGAATTAAAATATAGAGGGTTACATAGAAATTCTTTTTTGTTTCCATTATGTTGTTATTTTTTGACCATTTTGGTCATATCCCACATGGGCATGTAGATCGCCAGGGCAAAAAACCCGACAACGCCGGCCAGGCCCACAATCAAAATCGGCCCGATGGCGTCGGACAGGGCTTTGACGGCATACTCCACTTCATCGTCATAATGTTTGGAAATTTCAGTCAACATTTCTTCAATATTTCCGGATTCTTCTCCAATGGCAATCATGTCCACCACCATCGGCGGAAAATACGGCGCTGCTTTCAGGGGCGCCGCAAGCCCCGAGCCTTCTTCAATCTTCTCGCGGACATAGTCAATTGACCGCGAAATGGCGGCATTGCCGACAGTATCGGATAAGATGGTTAAGGCCTGCCTCACGGGCACGCCGCTGGATTGTAAAATGGCAAAGATGCTGGAAAATCTGGACATGGCCGCCTTCTGGATTAAGCTGCCCACAACAGGTATTGTCATGATAAAACTGTCTCTGACAAATTTTCCATTTTCTGTTTTAAAAAATTGGGTCAATCCGACAATGACGCCGACCAGAACACCCAGGATGAGATACCAGTAATTTTTCAAAAATAGATTCATTGCAATAGCCACTTTAGTCGGCCAGGGCAATGCCAATCCTGTTTTAGCGAAAATCCCCGCAAATTGCGGAATGACAAACGTCAGCAACACAAGAAACGCAATGCTCAGGGCAATCAAAACCATTATCGGATACTGCATGGCTGATTTGATATCAGACTTAATTTTAGCTTCGTGTTCGATGATATAAATCAGCCGCTCTAAAACGCTGGGCAAATTACCGCTGATTTCACCCGCCCGCAACATGCTGCAATAGAGGCGGGAAAATATTGCCGGGTGTTTTTCAAACGCATCCGATATGGAAGATCCCTGGCGGATACTGGTGATAATCGTCGTCACAGCGTGCTGTAAAACCTTATTTTCCGTCTGAGCTTCCAGAATCTGCATGATCCTGATAATGGGTACGCCGGCCCTGAGCATGGAACGGAATTGTTTGGTGAAAAGGATTAATTCTCTTGGTTTGACATTGCTGGTAAGTTCCTGAATTCTATTGAGCAGGGAGTCGATCTGACCGGCATTTTCTTCTGTAAGTTGCACAAGGATGAGTCCACGCGACGCAATAATAGCATTGGCGTTTTGAAGAGATTCAGCCTCCAGCGTACCGGACAATGTGTTTCCGGTTTCATTGACTGCCTTATATCGGAATGTACCCATCTTCTTGTTCCTTACAATGACTGGATTAAATTGTGACGGCGCTCATCGCTTCTTCCAGCGTAGTGATCCCCTGCATGACTTTAGCTGCCGCGTCCTGCTGGAGCGTTCGTAATTTTCCCGCATTGATCGCCGCACGGGTCATTTCCTGGCTGGAATGTTTTTTCACAATCATCTCCTGAATCATTTCGTCATTAGTCAGGACTTCAAAAATACCGGCTCTTCCCTTATATCCGGTATTTTTACATTGAGAACAACCTTTACCACGCTTAAAATTGGCCATTTTCGCTGCTTCAGGCGTGATTCCCATGGCCATATAGGAACTTTCGGAGGGTGAATAAGATTCCTGGCAATAAGGGCACACCCTCCGCACAAGCCGCTGGGCAAAGGACACCAATAAAACGGATGCAATCAGAAAAGGCTCAATACCCATGTCAATAAACCGGGCTATCGCGCCCGCTGCATCATTGGTATGAACGGTGGAAAGCAACCGGTGGCCGGTTTGTGCGGCCTGAATGGCAACGCCTGCTGTTTCCGAGTCGCGGATTTCGCCCAGCATAATGACGTCCGGGTCCTGACGCAGAATGGAACGCAGACCACTGGCAAAGGTCATACCCGCCTTTCTGTTGAGTTGAACCTGACGAATGCCGTTCATCCGGTATTCCACGGGATCTTCCAGCGTCATAATGTTGATATCCGGTTTATTGATTGAATTCAGGATGGCATATAAACTGGTGCTTTTACCGCTGCCGGTCGGTCCTGTGCTTAATATCATTCCATAAGGTTTATTACTGATATTTGTAATTTTTTCCACATCCGAAGGAATCATGCCTAACTTGTCGAGTGAATAAACGCCGCCGCTTGTATCCAGCAGCCGCAGTACCATATTTTCTCCATAGATGGTCGGAATGGCGGACGCACGGACATTGATTTCATTTCTATCCAGTTTCAGTGTAAATCTGCCGTCCTGCGGAACGCGCGACACGGTAATATCCATATTGGAAATGATTTTCATCCGGGCGATAAGAGGTAAAAATAGCGATTTGGGCGGAGATGGAACTTCAATCATCCTTCCGTCAATTCTGAATCTCATTTGCACGGAGTCCTGCTGCGGACTGATATGGACATCGCTTGCGCCGTCCGCGACAGCCTGCGCAAAAATAGAATTGGCCAGACGCACTACCGGCGCTTCACCCGCCAGATTCTGCAGAGACGACACCTGGACTTCTTCCTGTTCCGATTCGGTTACTATCGCAACATCATCCTGTGCTTTTGTTTCGATGTCTTCCATGACCGTACCCAGACCGGATCTGTTTCCGTACATGGAACTGATCATATGGCCGAGTTCTCTTTCCGAACAGACCACAGGTTCGACTTCCAGGTTGGTCAGAACTTCTATGTAATCCAGCGCATTGATATCCAGGGGATCAACAATGGCAATGGTCAAAAGCCTTCCCTTTTTCCGCAGAGGCGCTATTTGGTACTTCTGGGTAATTTCATATGGAATGTAACGGCTCAATTCTATATCCAGAGGATAATGATCGGGATGATATTTGGGAATCTTGAGCTGCTGACTCAACAAATCAATGATTTGCTGTTCATTGACAATTCCCTGACGCGTAAGAAATTGCCCCAGTTTTAAACCGGCTTTCTTTTGATCAAGCAGGGCCTGTTTCAAACGATCTTCAGTAATCAGTTCGCTTTCGACCAGCATTTCACCTAGACGTTTTTTTACTTTCATTTTAACCTCCGCGCCAAACCTGCCTCATTTTTCATAAACCCGCTGTTATAAAAAACCGTGTCACCGTCCCATTTCGACATTACTTTAGCGGAGACGGCCAGCGCTGATGGTAATCGATGAATGGCTTCCTTAGCTTCTTCCATCCTTGTGAAGCGCTGATCCAGAACAATCATAAATTGTCCGCCTTCCCGTTTATTCCATAAGGCAAGAAACAGCATTTTGGGCCTATGACCCTGAGATTTTTTTTCAATAAATGAATAATAGATGCTTTCAAGTTCTTTACTGTTTTCCAGTGAAACAATGATCGTATCGGGTTTCATCAGACGGGCTTTTTCCGGTATTGAGGGTACGTGAATCACCGTACCCGGCGCTGTGCTATTAATATTTTTTATATGAGGATTCGCGTTAATCAGCTTTTTTGTAATCTCTTTTCCGCCGTCACCATAGATATTTTCGAGAACTCGCCAGAGGGTCATCCTTTTTTTGACCGCCATTGTACCGAGATAATCAGGAACTTTCACGTAAGGTCCAACGCTGTCCATCCCGGCGGGAGCAGGAATGTTTTCATGTGTCCTGGCACTGTTTATCCCCGATGAAGAAGGAAAAAGCGTTTCACGTTTTATGTCTATCCCGGACAAGACGCGCTGATTTTGAATTGAATGGCCATGATTCTTTGGTTCATTCCAATAAGAATAAGTGGAAACAAGACCCAATGCCAATATCATAAGGCCCAGCATCGCCCATGTGAATCGCTCAAATATCGTTCCGGTCATTTTTCTTACGCAGTTTCTCACCAGCAACCAGCCGGCCTGTCTTTTACCGCGAATAATCAGTGCGATCAAAACCTGATGGCAAAGCGAAACAACTTTACGGGGATATCCCGCCGTAGCGATATAGACGGCAAGAATTCCGTCAAATGTAAAAAGAGGATGACGCCCCGGGTCCTGACTGGCAATTGAAATCCGATGTTCAATCATCGCCTTCGTTTGCCGAAAAGAAAGCGGCTGAAGATAATACAAGGTGTTGACCCGATCAAGAAGATTCGCTCTCGCGGCAAGGCTTTTTTTAAATTCCGGCTGGGCGAAAATAATAATTTGCAGCAGTTTAAAACTGTTGGTCTCGTAATTCAAAAATTCCCTGAGGATTTCCAGACAATCGTCGGGGATTTTTTGTCCTTCGTCCATGATCAAAACAATATTTTTTTGTTCCTCTACGCCTTTTTCGAAAAGAAAATTTTTTATCTTCTCTTTAATTTGCCACTCGTTATCTGCGCCTGCAATATCTGAAATCCCCAGGATGGAGGCAACCGTTTTAACAAAATCCAATCGCCCGGCGACCGCCGGATCTAATAAAAGAAAGGTTTCAATCTCCGGTGAATCACCCGCGGCAGGCAGGGATAAATTCTGAATAAGTTTCCGGCACAGGGTTGTTTTTCCCGTGCCGACTGCGCCAATCACAATATTCAAGCCGCGTCTTAAACGAACGGCCAGTTCAATCCTTTGCAGGCAGGTATTATGCTGAGGCGACGCGAAGAGAAACTCCGGCTCGGGCGAGTTGGAAAAAGGCTCTTTGTTAAATTCAAGAAGATTGAAATATTCCATCGTTCCAACAACGCCTTTAATTGCTTTTCGTTTCCGGAAGCGGTTTCTGACCCTGAACCGGCACAGGCGATTTTTCATCAAGACCGGCAACCTGCAGGATATGAGGCGTGATGAATATCAGCACTTCTTCCATGGCCTCGTTTTTATTGTCCGCTTTAAAAAGATAACCCAGCACGGGGATATCCTTTAACAGCGGCCATCCCGCCGTTGAGTCTGAGATACGTTGTTTGGTTAATCCTGAAATGACAATGGTTTCACCATCCCGGACAATCAAAACGGTTTCCGTTTTCTTTTTAATAATAAACGGATCTCCCAAACTCGATTTTCGTGTCATATCCACTTCATCTTTTTTCACGGAAATCGTCATTTTTAAGTTTTTGCCGTCAATAACATGGGGGGTAATTTCCAGACGCAAAACAACATCTTCAAATTTAGTCGTCTGCGTAGGCGCGCCGCCGCTATTCGATTCAAGAGTTGTAAAAGGCACTCTTTCGCCATTTTCCGTAAAGGCCTTCTGGTTATCGAGCGTCGTAATGGACGGGCTGGACAGAATATTGAGCCTATTATCCTGCTGCAACGCCTGCAGTTGAACTTCCAGAAGATTTCCCCCGAGAGTTCCGATCATCAGTCCCAATGAACCGGCGCCGGCTGCGCTAGCGATATTCGGGATGGGAAAATTCGAGGCAAAGCCCTCAGCGCTAATGCCCTTTTGTTGTGTGGGCGTGTATGTAAGGGCATTCGTGACGGGATCTATCACACCATTTGTTCCGCCCGGTGTAATATAATGGTTAGTGCCGCCAAGGTTCCCCCGATACATGCCACCCCACATCATTCCTAAGTCGCGTGCGGTCCCCTTGGTCGTTTCCACGATATTGGCTTTTATCAACACTTGCGGTGTTGGCTTATCCAGCTTTTCAATGATGGGAATCATCCGCGCCATGTCCCGGGCTGTTGATGATATGATGATTGAGTTACTGTGTTCATCGAACACAACGGACCCGCGCGTTTTTCCGTCTTTATCCGTTGTGAGAAAACCTTTTAGCGTCTGTTCCAGTTTTTTAGCATCGGCATAATCAATTTTAATGATAACCGGATCCATCAAGGGCTCAACCCATTGAATATCACGCTGTTGAACTTTCTGTTTGAGTTCCCGCTCAAGATCTTCACTGGTCATGACCCGAACGAGATTGCCTTCCCACACATAGGATAATCCATGCGCTTTCAATAAGCCGGTAAAGGCCTGATCCCATGGTACTTGACGAAAATCGACACTGACATCGCCTTTTAAATCATTTTTCACCAGGATGGGCCTATTAACAGCCTTGGCCATCGCCCTTAGGACCGCCTTGAGGTCTGCCTGACGCATGGTAAGATTGATGGGCTTTGTTGGCAGTTTTCTGGCCGCCTCTTCCTTGACTGCTTCCGTCTGTAACTTATTTTCCGGCGACGTCGTAAGATTAATTTTTTTGGGACTGGCTTCCGGAGAATGCCCCTGAGATTTTTCCGCCAGCGTACTCCATTTTTCAAAAAATGGATCTTTCTTTGTACGTTTGAGATCCCCTGAACAACCCATCAAGAAGATCAGCATAAAACAAACGATTACTATTTTATTATTTTTGATTTGGTTTGTACTTAAACGCAAGTCCATAACCTCCATATCCTTAATTTTATTCCTGTATGGGGAAATATAATTCGCTGCCTGTTTTAGGATTCACAACCAAAATGCGTGACGGGGTTACACTTTTCAACACAAAATCGTCCACATCAAGTGATTCTCCTGCCTCATACTCTAAGCCATTGATAATCGCCATCTTTTTACTACCGGTATCCACATAACCGGAATAGATAATTTTTGCCGCAACGCCGCCGCCTGCTTTATTTCCAGTAAATTCACGATAGGAAATTTTCTCCCAAAACGGACTTCTGTTCCAATCCGTTTCCGCTTTTTTAACAATATAGGCATCAACGCCGGCGACTTTGTACTTCATTAAATCGCTACTGAGCGTGCTGACAAACGATTCAACCTGAACAGGATTGGCCTCTGCTTTTATTTTTTTAGCCGAAGGCCTCGCAATCAGGAACTCGTAGGCCGCATAGAGAGCAAACAATGCGGCAACCGCCAGGATGATGATTTGTCTTTTGTTTAATTTATCCATTTTTTCCGTCCCCGGCTAGTTGGCCAAGGCAATCCATATTTTTACTTTAAATTCCATAGAATCGCTGTTTTGTTTCATATTAATTTCATCAATCCGATCAATATAAGGCAAGGCTCCTAATGCGACGAGGAGTTTCCGGAAATTGGCAAACTCTCCTTTCACTGTCGCATGGTAAAGGAGTTTCTGTGATCCACCTTCTAACGACTTGGTATCCGGCGCCAGTGAACTGACCATCATACCTGATTTTCCCGTCTCGGCACGGAAAGCAAACTGAAATTTTTCCCAATCCTGCCTGGATAGTTTTGTTGGCGCAGGATTGGGTAAAATGTACGATACTTTTTTATTAGAGGTACTTTGAATAAACTGATACGCTTGCGCATATGCTTTTTGTTCGTCAATTTGACCCTGGATTGCTTTAATATCCTGAGATTGCATGGCACTGTATCGATTTAACGGAATAATTCCGATGAGTATTATGATAATGATAATTCCGCCACAGATCAACATGTAGCTAATACTGTTTGACGGAATGTCCAGATTAAATTTATTATTCATCACGAACCTATTTTCGCGTTTATTGTAAATTGAAGTATTTCTTTGTTCTTAAAAGTCACTATACTGCTCTTTTGCAAAGCGACACCTTGAAGCATAGGTGAATTTTCAAGTTTCATGACATATTGCGCGACAAGCGCATCAAGTTCGCTACGGTCACCCAGAACAACGCCTTCAATGACAATATCGTCGCTTTTTTCTTTTGGGGTGGCCTCTTTATGTGGTTCCGGAACTCCTGCCCCGGGGATAACAATTCGGACATTGATTAATCTGATATTTTCCGGCGTCAGGTCCGATAGTTCGCTGATGATCGCCATCCCTTTGTATTTAGTTGAATACTGCTGATTGAGTTGATAACGCAATTTCAAATCTTCAGCAAGGGCCGTAATTTTATCTTTAGATAAGATCGGATTGAAAAGGGAGAGTTCTTTTTCCAGTTTGGCCTTTTTGACATTCAAATATTTGATTTCAATGGCCTGAAAAACAAGAACGACACAACAAGTGATCAGGGCCGCCGCAAATATCGCAAAGATGCTGCGATTAATTATATTGTTTCTGTTCTCCCTCTTTTTTTCTACGTAGGTAAAAATGGCATTGGGGGTGTACTTCCGGTCTGACAGGGATAAACCGATCGCCGGCCCCAGCAATGATCTTTCGGTAAAAGACAATGATGCGCCGGAAACCGAATCATTTTTGCCTTTAAAAGGATCAAAAAATTCACTTGCGGTACCCAGTTGCTCCTTGATGCTGTTTAATAGAGTGCGATGAAACACATTCTGGATCGATGAAATGTATAGCTTCTCCACTCTTTCAGAACCGGTGGATGAAGCATAATATTCCAGTGTGCTTTCGATCTGACGAACCAGCCGCTCCAACGCCGGGGTAATCATGTCCAATATCGTACGTTCACTCCATTGGATGCCATCTTCGTCTTCGATCGATTTTCCGGGATTGGCATCAATATCGCCGAGGATTTTATTAATGCGCGCCTGATCAATCTTCTTATCGGGATAGGTTTCAAGAATGGATTCTTCAATAGCCGCCATCATACTACCGATACCGGTTTTAATGCCCCGCGTCATCATCAGATTATTTTTATTGAAAATATCTATTCTTGAAAAACCATGGCCGACATAAAGACTGGCAAAGGTGGTTTCGCCGACGGCAATCCATTGTGCCCGTAAAATGTTTTGCATGGCAAAAGGCGCAATGGTGATGCCGGCGAGTTGAACCCCAATCGCCGAAAACACGTCTCTGACTTTCTCTACCGCGAATCTGGGGACGCTATAGGCCATTACGGAATGTTTTGGGACGCCCTGATCGTTAATCTCACCCTGTATTTCATAGTCAAAAACCGATTCTTTTTCATCTATCGGATTTTCTTTATTAGCGGTAAAACGGATAATATTTTCGAGTTGTTTCTTCGGCGCCATCGGTATTTTCAGATGGAGAACATTCACTTCCGCGGCGCCCATCATGGTCCAGATATCGCAATTTTCCAGAGAACCTGCAAAATCAGTAAGCGATGTTTTTAACAGATCATTAAACTCACCGGAGCCCTTTTCGATCTCATTGCTGAATTTCAATACCTTGTGATCAACCAGCAGGGGTCTGCCATCGGAGGTTTTAGTCATTTTGACAAAGCTGATGTCGTTCCGGCCAATATCGACACCCACTGTGAAACGATGTTTATCCGTAAATAATTTAGGGAAGTTAAAATGTTTTTTTTCTGAATGCTTTTGTTGGGGAAGAATATCTTTCTCATCATCCATTGGCGCTGAAGATGGTTGCTGATAACCGCGAATAACGTTTAACAACCTCTCTGTGGAGTTTATATCCTTCTTGGTAGCCAAAAAACTTCTCCTGAAAGAAAAATCGATTTAATGATTAATATTTCTTATTGGCCGCATAAAACAGGAATCACGGCAAATGATGAAAGTTTATTTAAGTGATTATCATTATTTACATAAACGCCAAGGCTCATTATCATGGTTATTTATAGATTTCAACACAAAATATGTATTTATTTATTTAAAAAACTTGAAGGTCAGTTTATATTTTGTTAAGGAAACAGAAAGTGAAAAATAAATATTCAAGGTAAATGTATTTCATGTTATTTAAAGTCATCTTTTCGGCCTTTTTTACGATTGCATCCTTTTTATTTTTTTCTCCATCGGACGTTTTATCAAGGAGCTTACCGAACATCGAAAAAATACCGGACGCAATTGTTGCCGTTTCTTCCGGATATGTTATTGCCGTTGACAAAAAATATCAGAGACTTTATGTTTTTCATAAAAACAGTGTATTTACAAAAGTTTATGAGGTCAACTGTTCTACGGGCAAAAATCAGGGCAGCAAGCAGGTATCCGGTGACGCCAAAACACCCACCGGGGTTTTTTTTGCAACAAGAATTCTTAATAATCCCGGGCCTCCCGAGACCTACGGCACATTGGCCTTTACCCTGGATTATCCAACGATTACAGACATAAAGTCCGGCAAAAATGGAACAAACATCTGGATTCACGGCGCCAGCAAACCGATTGTGCCTTTTCAATCCAACGGATGCGTTGTTTTAAACGATAAAGATATTCATACCCTCGCCAAGTTTATCTACTTAAACAAGACGCCGGTGATTATTGCTGAAACCATTCAATGGGTTCCTCAAAATCAGACACTTTCGGCCAAAGCAGAACTGGAAAGAATCTTCACGATCTGGTCAAAGGGCTATCTGGAGGGAAATATCAATGCAATCGACTCGCTTTACCTTAAAGACCATCAAATAAAAGGAAAAAAACGAGAACAACTCACGGCGAGACTCTCCCATATTAAAAACATTAAGCAACATTTTATCCTGGACCCGAAAGATATTTCCATTTTGCAGCAGGACAATGTTGCCGTCATTCTCTTTGATCAGATAACCGGCATCAATAAAGATAATTCTTTTGAAGGAATATTTAATAAACTTGCTTTGCAGAAAATCAATAACAAGTGGTTTATTATTGATGATGTCACGACACCTGTCCCTGCACAGGCGCCGGCTCGAAAACCCGACACGCAACTTGCTGCACGTTCCGACATGGAGTCTTCGTCTAAAGAAGCTGTCCGAAAATTGATCGCCAAATGGGCCGAAAGCTGGGAATCCGGCAACATGTCCGGTTTTCGCGCTTGCTACGCTTCAAATTTCCGCGCTCAGGGCATGAATTTGAATCAATGGATCAATCATAAAATTGTTGTGCGGGAGCGCAGTAAAAGTATCAAAATCCGTGTGGATAACCTCGTCATATCAGGCGGCAACCATCAGGCAACCGCTACGTTTACGCAGCATTACAGTTCCAACCTGCTTAAGAGCAAAGGCAACAAGCAAATGGAACTTAGAAAAATTAACGGCGTATGGAAAATATACAGAGAAACGATCCGTTGATTTTGGTTCGATTGTTTAATTCAGGCGTAAAAAAAAGGAGTCCTTTTTGCAAAGAAAACTCCTGAAGATTTCTGGAGGCGGCATCCGGATTTGAACCGGAGAATAACGGTTTTGCAGACCGCTGCCTTNNAAAAAAATGGAGCGGGCGAACGGATTTGAACCGTCGACGTCTACCTTGGCAAGGTAGCACTCTACCACTGAGTTACGCCCGCTCACTTAAGAACGCGGATGGATATAACAAATAGCTGCATCTTGTCAATAAAAAAATGAACAAACAGTGACAATTAATTATTTTTTCTTACAAGATCCTTTTCCGATAAAATAAAGCTTGCGAATCCTGAAATAAATCAGCGCATGCCGGCCCCGCGATAGAATTTGATGAAATAATCCAAACCCGAATAAATGGTCAGCAGGAAAGCCACATAAAGCACCACCGTCCCGACCCGATGCGCATCCAATCCTAAAAAAGGGTAATGAATCATTAAAGCGGTCACGGCAATGATTTGAGCCAGCGTTTTTTGCTTCCCAAGAACACTCGCGTGAATATAAATTCCATCCGAAGATGCGATACTGCGGATGCCATCCACAATCAGATCCCGCATAATAATCATAACAACAATCCAGGCGTCAATCCGTCCAATGGGTATCATCAGGATCATGGCTGAATTGACGATCAGTTTGTCCGCCAGGGGATCCAGAAACTTACCCATGGTGGTGATCATGTTGTACTTGCGCGCGACAAAACCGTCCAGAAAATCCGTAATGGCGGCCAACACAAATAAGCACGCCAGCACCAAAGACCAGAAAGGGCCGGGCGACATCAGGAGAAAAAACAAAAAAGGAACAACGCTGATGCGCGCCAGAGTAATGGTATTGGGCAAATTAAACATATCACGCTTTTTGTTCATTCGGTTCAGCCACGTAATCGACGTTGAATATCCGGGGAAAAATATGCACCCGTTATTTTTTCGGCACTTTTTTCCAATCTTCCAAAAACAGCACAATGCCCTTATCCGTGAGGGGATGCTGCGCCAGCTGGGCGATGACTTTAAACGGAATCGTGGCAATATCCGCGCCCATTAAAGCGGCATCCAAAACGTGTTTGGGATGCCGGATACTGGCCACAATGACTTCAGTGTCATATTCATAATTGTCATAAATATCGAGAATCTGCTGCGTCAGTTCCATGCCGTCGTGAGCGATATCATCCAATCGCCCTACAAACGGGCTGACATAGGCTGCACCGGCCTTAGCCGCCATCAAGGCCTGAAGCGGTGAAAATATCAGCGTCTGATTCACGTCAATGCCTTCATCGGCAAACATTTTAGTGGCTTTGAGACCTTCAGTCGTCATCGGTATTTTAATGACAACCTGATCGCCCAGACGGGCCAGCTTTTTGCCTTCGGCAAACATGCCTTTCGCCTCCAGGCTGATCACTTCCAGGCTGACCGGCCCTTCCACAATTTCCAGAATTTCCTTAACGACAGAATTAAAGTCTCTTTTTTCCTTGGCAATCAGTGACGGATTGGTCGTAACACCGTCGACCATGCCCAGCGCCAGTCCGTCCTTAATTTCCGCAATATTTGCCGTATCGATGAAAAATTTCATAATCCCCCCTGATGTTTAATAAATTATTTTTCCCCTGAAAGATATTTCTCACAGCATTCCCGACTGCAAAAATATTGCGGCCGCCCTTCAATTTCTTTGAGGTATGCCTGACTCTTCGGCACGTATATTCTGCAAAAGGGGTCCTGCACCAGGTCTTCTCCCCGGGACGGCGTATCTTCCATCCGGTAATCTTTTACATCCCGGGATTTTATCCGCCGGAACATCTTCATGACCCTGTAACCCACATAAAACAATATTAATATGCCCAATAATTTAATAATCATCATAACCTTCTTATTTAGATAGGGTAAAGTTCAACAATTTTCTGATCGTTCAATCTGTCTTTTAATCCCCGCATCGAAACACCGAAAGCAGGATGAATGAGATGCGACGCAATTTCACACAAAGGGACCAGCACAAAAAGCCTTTTATGCATTTCCGGATGCGGAATAATCAAATCAACATCACACATGATCTCCTGACCGTATAAAAGAATATCAAGATCAATGGTGCGAGGCGCACCGGCAAATGTCCGAACCCGTCCCATCATCTTTTCAATATTCTGCAATCCTTTCAAAAGATCTCCGGGGACAAGCGTCGTCCGGATTTCCGCCACTGCATTGATGAACCAGCTCTGATTTTCAAGTTCATTACACTGTTCCCCGATGCCTGAATCGGCAATGACGGGCTCCGTTTTATAAAAAGATGAAACCCTTTCCAGGGTAATGCCTGAAACATCAGACAACTTATTAATGGACGCTTTGCACTGCAGCAAAGGATTGCCTAAATTGGAACCAATCCCTATATAGGCCAGAGTGCCTTCCAACATATCACCTGCTTATTTGATGTTTTTCAATCCTAAAACATCCTGCATGTCGTACAGGCCGTTTTTCTGATGGACAATCCACTGCGCCGCGCGAATCGCCCCTTTGGCAAAGTTGTCCCGGCTTTGGGCGCGATGCGTAAATTCCAATCTTTCTCCGATTCCGGCAAACATCACTGTATGATCCCCCACAATATCGCCCGCGCGAATCGTCTGGATGCCGATTTCCTTCCTGGTGCGCTCTCCGATCATCCCCCGGCGCGTATAAACCGCGTCCTTTTTGAGATCTCGTCCCAGCTTGTCGGCTATTACCTGAGCCATCTGCATCGCCGTGCCGCTGGGCGCGTCTTTTTTTAAGTGGTGATGCGCCTCGATAATTTCAACATCATAATCGTCGCTGAGAATGCCGGAACAATACTCCAGCACTTTCAGCATCACATTGACGCCAACGCTCATGTTCGGAGACAAGACACAGCGTGTTTTTTCAGAAAGCCGGCTGACAATTTTAATTTCCTCAGACGTAAATCCCGTCGAACCGATCACGATGCTGCAATTTTTCTCACTGGCGATACTCAGATAATTCAGAGAGGCTTCATGATTGGTAAAGTCTATCACCACATCGGCCTGATCAACGCAATCAGCCAGTTTATCGCTGACCAGTGCTCCGGTTTTGCCTAATCCCAGAGAATGACCGACATCTCTTCCAATGATGGGATGCCCCGTCACTTCAATGGCCCCGACAACCTGGATATCCTCCATTGCTGAAATAAGGCTGATAATCCTGCCCCCCATTTTTCCACCCGCACCTGTGACGATTACCTTGACCATAACACCCACTCCTTAGATGATCATTATTTTATCCCGATCACGCGATCAGGCCGTAATTTTCCATAACCTTTTTGAGTTTATCATAATTTTCCGGGGCCATCTCACAGAGCGGCAGTCGATATTCGTATTCAATCCTTCCCATCATCGACAAAGCGGCTTTCACGGGCGTTGGATTTACCTCTATAAACAGAACATCGAATAAAGGACTCATCTTTTGGTGCAATGACCTTGCTTTCGCCATGTCACCAGCGTCCGCCGCATCGACCAGGGCGGCCATATCGGCGGGAACAATATTGGACGCGACGGAAATAATGCCCTTTCCGCCAATAGCCATCAGCGGAAGGGTCATTCCGTCATCACCGGACAGCACGTCAAAATCCGGACCGCACAAATCAATCACGTCGTTCATCTGCTTGAGCGAACCGGATGCTTCTTTAACACCGACAACATTGCTGATCTTCGCCAGACGCGCAATTAATTCCGGCGACATGTTCACACCGGTTCTTCCGGGAATGTTATAGGGAATAATCGGAATCGGCACATTTTGCGCAATCAGTTGAAAATGCTTATAAATGCCCTCCTGTGTCGGTTTGTTATAATAAGGACAGGCGATCAACGCGCCGTCCGCGCCCGCATCACAGGCGTGTTTCGTCAAACGCAAGGCTTCGGCCGTACTGTTGGATCCCGTGCCGGCAATCACCGGCACTCTTTTCTTGACGGCGTCAATCGTAATTTCGATCACCCGGTCATGCTCATCATGGGTCAGCGTTGGCGATTCACCTGTTGTCCCGCAGGGTACCAGACCATCGATGCCGGCGGCAATCTGAAACTCAATGAGTTCCCGCAGTGCTTTTTCGTCCACCTTGCCATTTTTAAATGGCGTCACCAGCGCGGTAATGGCTCCTCTAAACATAAAAAATGCCTCCTGAATTTTGTTTATTTAAAATCAGTTTCCACGGTTTGCGATTCGCTGCAGGCGCCATATTCGTCGCACAATTGTAAACGGTAAGTGTATGTTTTTCCCTTTTCTACAAGCGAATCGATAAATCGGTACTGGTTATTTTCTGCTTTAACAGGCAGCTGACCAATCCGCTCAAACGTGCGGGGACAATCCTTGCAGGCATTTCCCGCGCTTCCCAAGGTGCTTTTCTCGATGTTAATGTATCTCATCTTGCCGCCCGGATCTTGCAGCTGCCAGGTCAGCACCATCTCGCTTCGATCGACGGACACCGTTAATTTCTGCTGAACTTGCTTTTGTGAAACGACAGGCGCGGGCGCAACGGGATTGGTCTTCAGTCCGCATCCCGTCAGCAAAACCGCTAAAATCAGGTTTAAAATTATTTTATTTTTTACCGAAACGCTTATCAAATTCCCGAATCCTTTCTTTCACTGACGACGTCGCCGTCCCCCCCCGATGTCTGCGCCCATTGACGGAATTCTCCAGTTTTATTCTGTCGGCGATATCGGCTTTAAATCCAGCATAAAATTTCTGATAATCCTTCAGACCAAGATCCGCAAGCGTCTTTTTGCACTTTACACAATGGGCAACGATGTTGCCGACAATTTCATGGGCCTGCCGGAAAGGCACGCCTTTTTCCACCAGATATTCCGCCACATCAGTCGCCGTGGAATAACCGCCGCCGGCGGCCTGATACATTCGGCCGGCATTAAATTTCGTATGAGCCAGCATTTCCGTAAAAATCGCCAGACAGTCCTTCACCGTATCAACCGCATCAAACAGAGGCTCTTTGTCTTCCTGTAAATCACGGTTGTAAGTCATGGGCAGTCCCTTGAGCAGTGTCAGAATCGCGAACAAATCGCCATACACCCGCGCCGCTTTGCCCCGGATCAGTTCAGCGATATCCGGATTCTTCTTCTGGGGCATGATACTGCTCCCCGTGGTGTAGGCATCTGATATTTCCGCAAAACCGAATTCATCAGACGACCATAAAACCAGGTCTTCGCAAAAACGGCTCAGATGCGTCATGGCAAGCGAAGCCGTAAAAATAAATTCCGCAATGTAGTCGCGGTCCGCAACCGTATCCATGCTGTTATGACTGACGGCCGGGAAATTCAAAAGTTTTGCCGTACAACGGCGGTCAATGGGCAACCCCGTACCGGCTAAAGCCGCGGCGCCCAGAGGCAGAATATTGAGCCGTTTTTTGCAGTCAACAAGTCTTTGTTCATCGCGCGAAAACATTTCCGCAAACGCCAGAAAATAATGCGAAAGCAACACCGGTTGCGCTTTTTGCATATGCGTGTAACCGGGCATAATGGTTTTGATCTCGCTTTTGGCCAGTTTCACCAACTGCTTTTGCAGCGAAACCAGCAGTTGAATAATGGCGTCGATTTCCGCCCGCAGAAAAAGCCGGACATCCAGGGCGATCTGATCATTGCGGCTGCGCGCGGTATGAAGCTTTCCACCGGCCGCACCAACACGCCGAATCAGTTCTTTTTCAATGGCCATATGAATATCTTCATCGGCCGGATCAAAGACAAAACCGCCTTTTTCCATATCGCTCAGAATACTTTTCAGTCCGCGGACAATCGCCGCCGCTTCTTTCCGGGAAATAATTCCCGAATCGGCCAGCATTGTCGCGTGGGCGATAGAGCCTTCAATATCGTAACGATACAGCCTTGAATCATAGTGCAGAGAACAGGTAAACGCCTCGACACTTTTAGCTGTCGCTTCTTTAAATCTCCCTCCCCATGCTTTTTTGCTTTGTGCCATAGACTCTCCGCGGATCAATTACTTATTTTTCAAAACATTCTGAATTCTCAAACGCAGACCGTTGAGACGGATAAATCCGGTAGCGTCTTTCTGGTTATAGACGTCATCCTTTTCAAACGTGGCAAAAGCTTCGCTGTAAAGCGAGACAGGCGACTTTCGTCCGACGACGATGCAATTGCCCTTATAAAGCTTCATCCGGGCTGTGCCGGTAACATTGTCCTGTGTCTTGTCGATATAGGCCTGCAGCGCGGCCATCTCCGGCGCATACCAGAAACCGTTGTAGGCCAGCTGGGCGTATTTGGGAATGAGGGAATCCCGCATGAACATCACTTCGCGATCCATCGTAATGGATTCCACAGCGCGGTGGGCCGCCCACAGTACCGTTCCGCCCGGTGTTTCATAAACGCCGCGCGATTTCATGCCGACAAAACGATTTTCCACCATATCGACGCGGCCCACGCCGTTTGCGCCGGCAATCGTATTGATATGATCCATCAGCTTGGCGGGCGACATCTTTTTGCCGTCAATGGCCACCGGATTTCCCTTGACGAAACTGATTTCCACATAAGTCGGCTTGTCCGGAGCGGCTTCGGGCGATTTCGTCAGGACAAAAATATCTTCCGGCGGTTCCGCCCAGGTGTCTTCCAAAATGGCACCTTCATGCGAAATGTGCAGAAGATTGCGGTCGGAACTGTAGGGTTTGGCCTTGGTCAAGGGCAGCGGTATGTTGTGTTTTTCCGCGTAATCAAACATGGATTCACGGGAATCAAATGTCCAGTTGTCGTCCTTCCAGGCGGCGATGATATTGATTTTGGGATTGAGCGCGATGTAGGTCAGTTCAAAACGCACCTGATCGTTGCCCTTGCCGGTGGCACCGTGACAAACGGAATCCGCCTTTTCCTTTTTGGCGATTTCGATTTGCTTTTTGGCAATCAACGGCCGCGCCAGAGATGTTCCCAGCAAATAGGTTCCTTCGTAAATCGCGTTGGCCCGTAACGCCGGAAAAACAAAATCACGCGCGAATTCTTCCCGCAGATCTTCGATATAGATTTTGCTGGCGCCGGTGCTGAGTGCTTTCTTCTTCAACCCCGTTAATTCTTCTTTCTGCCCGACATCGGCGGCAAAACAGATGACTTCACACTGATACGTTTCAATCAACCAGCGGACAATGACGGATGTGTCCAATCCACCGGAATACGCCAACACAACTTTCTTAATTTTACTGGCCACGATTTTTTCCTCCTAAATCAATATTTCTAAAACGGCTTTTTGCACGTGCAGGCGGTTTTCCGCTTCATCAATGACGACGGATTGCGGTCCGTCAATGACGTCGGCGGTAATTTCCTCGCCGCGATGAGCGGGCAGACAATGCATGACGATGGCGTCTTTTTTCGCCACCCCTAACAGCTTCCCGTTAATCTGATAATTTGTAAATATTCTTTTCCGTTCCTGAGACTCGGCCTCCTGTCCCATGCTGGTCCAGACATCCGTGTAAAGCACATCGGCGTCAATGGCCGCCTCGAAAGGATCGCGGCACAGACGGACACGGTTTTTACCGTCTTTCCTGCTTTCCTCAATCATCCGGCCATCCGGATCGTAACCGTCAGGACAGGCCAGCGCAAGGGTAAAAGGCAGGCACGCCGCCGCTTCGATCCAGCTGTTGGCGACATTGTTGCCGTCTCCGATATAGGCCACCTTAACGCCTTCGTAAGACCCCTTTTTCTCCTGGATTGTAAACAGGTCCGCCAGAATCTGACAGGGATGCAGAAGATCCGTGAGCCCGTTGATCACCGGAATGGAGGCGTACCGGGCCAGTTCTTCAACGCTTTCCTGAGCAAAGGTCCGGATCATAATCCCGTTGAGGTAGCAGGACATCATCCGGGCGGAATCCGCCAGGGTTTCGCCGCGGCCAATCTGGGTGTCCCGCGAATTCAAAAAAAGCGCAATGCCGCCCAACTGGTACATGCCGACTTCAAATGAAATCCTCGTCCGCGTGGAAGACTTGTCAAAGATCATACCCAGCGTTTTGCCTTTCAGAGAGGCATGTTCTTTGCCTTCCTTCAGCATTTTCTTGAGCCGGGCGGCTCGAAGCCAGATTTCTTCAAAATCCGCGGGTGCCATTTCGGCAAAACTCAGCAAGTCCTTTTTCATTTCCCCTCCATGACCTCATCGAGTATTGCAAGAGCAGCATCAATGTCTTGTTCAGTGATAATCAGGGGCGGAACAAAACGGAGCGTTTTGCCGCCGGTGCAGTTAATGAGCAATCCTCTTTCCTGACAGGTCTGGACAATATCCGCACCCTCAGTCGTGAGCGCACAGGCCAGCATCAGCCCTTTTCCCCGAACACTGGAAATGATCGGATGTTTCGCCTTCAAGGCTTGAAGGCTCGCCAGAAAATAATCTCCCATTTTTTGACAATTTTCCAGCACGCCTTCGTCCAGCATCGTTTTGAGCGTGGCCTTGGCCGCCGCCATGGCCAGCAGGTTGCCGCCAAACGTGGACGCGTGATTACCGGGACCAAAAGCCCTGGCGACTTCATGGGTCGCCAGCATCGCGCCCACGGGAAAGCCGTTGCCCAGCGCTTTAGCCAGCGTCATGATATCGGGTTTGATGCCGGAATATTCATAAGCAAATAATTTGCCTGTCCGCCCGATGCCGGTCTGCACCTCATCGACAATCATCAAGATCTTATGCCTGTTGCAAATATCCCTGACGGCTGCCAGATACGACGCGTCGGGAATAATCACCCCGCCCTCCCCCTGAATGGGTTCCAGCATGATCCCGCAGGTCTTGGGCGTGATGGCCGCCTCCAGCGCCGCCGGGTCGTTAAAAGGCACATATTTGAAGCCGTCCAGCAGCGGCGTGAAACCGAACTGGAATTTTTCCTGCCCCGTGGCGGTAATGGTCGCCATCGTGCGGCCATGAAAGGAATCTTTCATGGTGATGAGCTCAAACTTGTCCGGCCCCAGATTTTCATGGGCGTATTTGCGGGCCAGCTTGATCGCCGCTTCGTTGGCTTCCGCGCCGCTGTTGCAGAAAAATGCTTGGTCGGCAAACGAATGCTTGGTGAGCAGCGCGGCGACTTCCGCTTGTGGCTGAGTGTAATAAAGGTTGGAAACATGCGTCAGATTTTTCACCTGCTTTTTGATCGCCTTGACCACATGGGGATGGGAATGCCCCAGGTTGCAGACGGCGATGCCCGCGACAAAATCGAGATATTCTTTACCGCCCGCGTCCCAAAGCCTTACCCCCTCACCTTTGGTCAGCACAATCGGAACGCGCCTGTAAGTATTCATAATATTTTTATCGGCCAGAGCCATGATCTTTTTTTCGTTCATGATGAATTCTTCTTTCTTTTTATAAAACGATTTCCGTGCCAATTCCTTCATCCGTAAACACTTCCAGCAGGATCGCGTGTTTCAGACGTCCGTCAACGATGTGTGTCTTTTTCACGCCGCCACGCAATGCTTTGAGGCAGCATTTCACTTTCGGAAACATGCCGCCTTCAACAATCCCTTCGTCAATAAGATTTAACGCCTGTTTGTCCGTCATCGTGTTGATCAGATTCTTGTTCGCATCCAGAACACCCGCGACATCCGTCAAGAGGAGCAGCTTTTCCGCTTTCAGAGCGGCGGCCACTTCGCCGGCGACGATGTCGGCATTGATATTATAGGTTTCACCTTGAGCGCCAATCCCTGTAGGCGCGATAACGGGAATAAACCCGTTCTGAGCCAGTGACACAATCAATTCCGTATTGACCGTTTTGACTTTACCCACCAGTCCGATATCAATGATTTCGGAGGGCGTATTTTTTGCTTTTTCATCCGTCAGATAATATTTTTCAGCTTCAATCAGATTGCCGTCCTTGCCGCTCAAGCCCACGGCTTTTCCGCCATGCTGATTAATCAAGCCGACAATTTCCTTGTTCACCATGCCCACCAGGACCATTTCCACGATGTTCATCGTCTCCTCATCCGTCACGCGCATGCCCTGGATGAATTTGGATTCCTTGCCCAGCTTTTTCAATACGCTGCCGATTTGCGGGCCGCCCCCATGCACAACCACGGGATTGATGCCGATATATTTCATCATGACAACATCGCGCGCGAATTTATCTTTCAAATCCTGATCGACCATCGCGTGTCCGCCGTATTTGATGACAATCGTTTTGTTATAAAACCGCCGGATGTAGGGCAGAGCTTCCAGTAAAATATCAGCCCGCTCCATTGAACTTTGAATATGCTCCATTTCGTTCTCCGTTTTATAGAATATATCTGCTCAAATCTTCGTCTTCGACGATGTTGTCGAGTTTTTCTTCGACGTATTTGGCGTCAATGACGATTTTCTTTTCTTCCAGATCCGGCGCGTCAAAGGAAATATCCTCCAGCAGCGTCTCCATAATGGTATAGAGCCTGCGCGCACCGATGTTTTCCGTCCGTTCATTGACGATGGTCGCCACTTCGGCAATCTGTTCCACCGCATCTTCGGTAAATGAAAGCTTAATGTCTTCCGTCGCCATCATTTCCGTGTATTGCTTGACCAGCGCATTGTTCGGTTCGGTCAGAATCCGGATAAACTCTTCTTTCCCCAGTGAATCGAGTTCCACGCGAATCGGGAAACGCCCCTGCAACTCCGGAATCAGATCAGAAGGTTTTGTGCCGGAAAACGCACCCGCTGCGATAAATAAAATATGATCGGTCTTTACCATCCCGTAACGGGTGTTGACATTCGATCCTTCGACAATGGGCAGCAGGTCCCTCTGAACGCCTTCTCGCGACACATCCGGACCGTGCTGCGAATCGCCGCCGACAATCTTGTCGATTTCATCCAGAAAAATGATGCCCGACTGCTCCACGCGGTCCAGCGCCGTTTTGGTCACTTTGTCCATATCAATCAATTTTTGCGCCTCTTCGGCAGCCATAATATCGAGCGCTTCAGGCACTTTCACGCTTCTTCTTTTCTTCTTCTGCGGCATCATATTGCCCAGCATATCTTTCAGGTTGAGCCCCATATCCTCCATGCCGGCCGCGGAAAATATTTCAATCATCGGACCGCTTCTTTGTTCGGCAATTTCCAGTTCCACCATCCGTTCATCAAGTTTTCCGTCATGAAGCAATTTGCGTAATTTTTCCCTCGTCGCATCCTGTTTCCTGATCTGATCATCGGTCAAGGGAAGATCGATTTCCTCCTGATCGGATTCGGTCAGCATGTCGCCCACTTTCTTTTCCACGGGACGAGGCGGCAACAGAAGATCAAGGACTCTCTCCTCCGCAATTTCGGCGGCCTTGGCCTGGACATTTTCCTGCTCTTCGGCCTTCAGCATGTTAATCGATAACTCGACCAGATCGCGCACCATCGATTCTACATCGCGTCCCACGTAACCGACTTCCGTAAATTTGGATGCTTCCACTTTTAAAAATGGCGAGTTATCCAGCTTGGCCAACCTTCGGGCAATTTCCGTTTTGCCGACGCCCGTGGGACCGATCATAATAATATTTTTCGGCGATATTTCATCCGCCAGCTCTTCCGGCACGTTTTGTCTCCGCCAGCGGTTTCTGAGCGCAATGGCCACGGCTCTTTTGGCGTCCGCCTGGCCGATGATATGCCTGTCTAATTTTTCCACTATCTCACGGGGTGTTAACCCTGAATTATTCATCTTTTAAACTTGCTCCTTATTTTTTGCCCTTTTTAACTTCTTTGGGTTTCTCTTCGTTTAAATCAATTTCTTCAAGCGTAATATGATCATTGGTATAAATACAAATTTCCGAAGCAATTTTCATGGCCTCTTTGGCAATTTCCGTAGCGGACAGATTGCTGTGCTTCACGAGCGCTCGCGCCGCCGCCTGGGCATAGGCGCCGCCGGATCCAATCGCCATGACATCATCATCCGATTCGATGACATCGCCGTTTCCGGAAATAATCAGCGAATCATCACGGCTGACCGCGATCATCAGCGCTTCCAGGTGCCGCAGGACCCGGTCGGTGCGCCAGTCCTTGGTCAATTCCACGGCGGCGCGAAGCAGGTTGCCGTGGAATTGCTCCAGCTTCTGATCGAATCGGTCAAAGAGTGTGAAAGCATCGGCGGTCGCTCCCGCGAACCCGACAATCACTTCATTATTGTAGAGTCTGCGCACCTTGCGCGCGCCATGCTTCAGGATCGTTGTATCCAAAGTCACTTGACCGTCACCGGCCACGGTGATTTTATCGTCTTTCTTAATTGCCAGAATGGTTGTACCTCTAATATGCATTTTTTCTCCTTTACCGCTTAGCCCTCGGGTGGGCTTTATCGTAAACTTCCATGAGGCGATTGATATTAACCGCCGTGTATTTCTGTGTTGTGGAAAGACTCTCATGCCCCAGCATTTCTTGAATCGACCGCAAATCCGCTCCGGCTTCCAGCAAATGCGTGGCAAAACTGTGCCGAAGCGCGTGCGGACTGATCTTGCGTCCGATGCCGCTTCTAACAGTTGCCGCATCCACCATGCGGGCAATGCTTCTGGTCGTGATCCTTTTGCCCCGCACATTTAAAAAAAGCGCCCCGCTTGACAAATTGACGGAAAACGCTTTCCGCATATTTTCCGTGGCAGACAAGTATCTTTTGATCGCCTCCAGCGCCGGCCCTCCCACTGGAACCATTCTCTCCTTCTTTCCCTTACCGCGCACCTTGACCAGCGCCGCATTTAAATTAACATCATCCGTATCCAGACCCGCAAGTTCCGACAAACGCAATCCTGAAGAATAGAATAACTCCAGCATCGCCTGATCGCGCAGACCGGATGCGGAGTTATTATCTTTAGAAGCGTTCAAAACCTCAAACGCTTCATCCACCGACAAAAAAGTCGGCATGTATTTTTCCATCTTCGGCCCCTGCAAACCCTGGGCCGGATTGTTCTTAATCATGCCCTTCCGTAATAAATACCTATAAAACGCACGCAAGGAAGATATCTTACGGTTGATGGATACTTTTTTCAGCTTACGGCCATACAGAAAAGCCAGATAGCCCCTGATGGTTTCCATCTGCGCATCCAGGATCGCTTTGTGCGCCGTACTATTTTCCTGACTTTGCAGGAATGCGTTGAACTCCTCAATATCCGTCAGATAGGCCGTTCGCGTATGGTCCGATAGATTACGCTCTACATCCAGAAATGTTCGAAAATCCGCGAGCAGGTCTTTCATTTCCTCACATCTTGTATTTCCCGAAATCTTCAGCGGATAAATTTTCCAGAAATTCTTTTATTTTGTCTTCCTTAAACTTATCAATGTCGGTGAGTTTCACGCCGAAATCAATATTACGCGACTTCTCTAGCACGCTTTCTTCCACAAAAATCGATGCCTGTGCGCGCAAAGCCAGGGCAATGGCATCGCTGGGCCGTGCATCAATCGCGTAAGTTTTCCCATCTCTTGTTAGATAGATGCTGGCAAAAAACGTGTTGTTACGGATATCGACAATCTCAATCCGATTGACCGTAACATCAAGCGATTTGATGCATTCGTACAACAAATCATGGGTCATCGGTCGGGAAAAGACAACATGCTCCAGCTCCGTGGCTATGGCGCTGGCTTCAAATAAACCAATCCAGATGGGAATGGCCTTGTTTTCCTGCATGTCTTTCAAGATGACAATGGGTGTATTGGTGATCGGATCGATGGTTAAACCTGACACCTTCATCTCCAGCAGCATCCACAACCTCCTTAATGATCAATCATTTTCCCCCGCAGTGAATGCAAATATCCACGTGTAATTTCCACATTCACCCGCTTCCCGATTAACTCCGGACTGCCTTTAAAATTCACAATTTTCCAGGAACGCGTCCGTCCCATCATATCCTGTTCAGAATTTCTGCTTCTGCCTTCCACCAGCACTTCTTGAACACTTCCTTCCAGCGCCAAGTTTATCTCCTGCGTATGCCGATCTTGGAGCGCCTGTAATTCCTTCAGCCTCTGTTTTTTTTCACTCTCTGGCACGACGTCCTGCAACTTCTGGGCAGCGGTTCCTTTGCGTTCAGAATACTTGAACGAAAAAAGTAGATCAAACCTGATTTTTTCCATCATGTCAATGGTTTCTTGATAATCTTTTTGCGTCTCTCCCGGAAAGCCGACAATGATGTCGGACGTAATACTGATTTGCGGACAGATACTGCGTAAACGGTCCACTTTTTCCACATACTCTTCAATGGAATAACCCCGATTCATCAACTTTAAAATCCGGTTGGAGCCGGACTGAACCGGCAGGTGAATATGCTCGCATAACTTAGGCATGTCGGCAAAGCAGTCCATCAGGTCGTCGGATAAATCCTTCGGATGCGATGTCGTGAAACGAATTCTTTCAATGCCATTGATTTTACTTATTCTTTTAATTAATTCAACAAAATTACAGCCGTGTGCCGTCTTTTTTCCGTAAGAATTTACATTCTGTCCCAGAAGCGTCACTTCTTTCACGCCCAGCTTAGTCAGCTTTTGTATTTCATCGACAATATCCTCCGGTGTCCGGCTCATTTCCGGCCCGCGAAGATACGGCACCACGCAGTAAGCACAATAGTTATCGCAGCCCTGCATAATGGAAACAAATGCACAAAGTGATCCTTCAGGAGGCGGCGCAAAGACGCTGAGCGAAGTAATTTTAGAAGAGAAATCGGTTTGCGTGATTTTCTTTTTTCCTTTTTGAATTGCTGCCACCATTTCCGGCAGCCGATGGATATTATGCGTGCCGAAAACCAGATCAACATTCTTTACCCGGCTATGAACTTTCGTGCCCAGATGCTGCGCCAGACAACCGCCAAAGCCGATAATCAAATTAGGATTTTCCTCTTTTAACAACATCAGGCGCCCCAGTTCGCTGAAAGCCTTCTGCTCCGCTTTTGCCCTGATTGAACAGGTGTTGATCAGAATTAAATCCGCTTTATTGGAATCGTCAGTCAGCTTATACCCGATATCTTTCAGTAAAACAGTCATTTGCTCCGAGTCATGCACATTCATCTGACAGCCGAAGGTTTCAATATATAAATATTTGTTTTTCATGTTCATCCAATTGATTAATATGCGGAGATAACTATTATTTTACTGAGTGTTAGTCAATTGATATTTCAGAATATTACTCAGTTTACCAAATTCCGGAAGAGAAAGTGTTTCGCCCCTTCTTTTGCCGTCGATACCAGCATCATGTAGAGCGGATATTATGTCTGCATCAGACAGGCCTTCCAGACATTTGGCGTTTTTTAGATTATTGGTCAGCATTTTGCGGCGCTGGGCAAATGAGGCTTTTACCAGGCGGCTGAAAAATACTTCGTCCGCCAATTCAACCCGTGGTTTTTCCCGGAAGTCGCCGCTGATGATGGAAGACGCCACTTTCGGCACGGGATAAAAACAGGTTGCCGACACATCAAAGAGTCTTTCCACATCCGCATACATCTGGAGCAAGACCGACGGCACTCCGTAGTGTTTATTACCGGGTGGAGAAACCAGCCTTTCCACCACTTCCTTTTGCAGCATTAACGTAAAGTGGTTAATCACGGATCGATAAGACAATAAATGAAAAATAACAGGGCTGGAAATGTTATAAGGAACATTACCAATTACTTTAAGTTTATTTTTATAATATTCTGACTTTAAAGCGAAATCAAATTTTAATATATCACCGGAATAGATTTCCACATTATTAAATTCAGCCAATTGATCCTGGAGAATTTCTATTAGTTTGGGGTCAATTTCCACCGCGATCACCCGCTTGGCAATACGCGCGATGTCTTTGGTCATTACACCAATACCCGCACCGATTTCCACAACCACATCTTCGGAAGAAACACTACCGGCAGCGGCAATTTTATGAATCGTATTGACGTCAACAAGAAACGACTGGCTCAGTTTCTTGCTGGGCAGGATATTGAAGCGTTTAAGTATTTCCCGGGGAGTGGTCATAACGGTCTTTCCACCAGCGGCCAGCGCGAGACGGCATTTAAATCGAGCGAATCCGAGCGACCGTTTGTCAGCATAATTTCTCCCAACGTGGCAATCATGGCTGCGTTGTCCGTACACAAAATCATCGGCGGAATAAACAGTTCCATATCGGCTCTGGCCGTGGCTTCGGTAAATCTTTGCCGCAGGCGGCTGTTGGCCGCGACGCCGCCACAGACAACAATTTGCGTGATATTATTTTCAGAGGCCGCCTTGAGTGTTTTATCGACCAGCACATCGATAATGGCTTCCTGATAACTGGCGACAATATCCGGCATTTCTTCGGAACTGATCCTGCCCCCGCGTTTTTTGAACATCGTTAAGAGCGACGTTTTCAGGCCGCTGAAGCTGAAATCAGGCGAATCCTTCATGGCCCGCGGAAAATCAAACGCTCTGGGATTGCCCGATTTGGCCATTTTGTCAATCACCACACCCCCGGGATAGCCCAGATCAAGCAGTTTGGCTGCCTTATCAAAAGCCTCGCCGGCAGCGTCGTCGCGCGTCTGTCCCAGCAATTGAAACTTGTGGTAATTAGAGACCCGATACACATTGGTATGCCCTCCGGAAACGACGAGTGCGGCAAAAGGAAACTTGGGCTTTTTATCAGACAGAAAGGAAGCCATGATGTGCCCTTCCAGATGATTAACGCCGACGAAAGGAATGTTAAGACCATATGCAAGCGCCTTGGCGGCGGATAAACCAACCAGCAGCGAACCGATCAAACCCGGCCCACGTGTAACAGCAATGCCTTCCATGTCTTTCAATGTCATACCCGCGTCCGCCATTGCCTGTGCCATGACGGGAGAAATGGCTTCCATATGCTTGCGCGACGCGATTTCCGGCACCACGCCTCCATAAGCGCTGTGATCCTTGATTTGTGAGGCAATCACATTGGAAAGCAATTTCCCGTCCCTCACAACCGCCGCCGCTGTTTCGTCACACGATGATTCGATTCCTAAAACTAACAAATTTAAATCCTTCTTTATAATTTTCTTTACAAATCATTCAAAAGGCTTATATAAAAGCCGCCAGTATTTGTAAACAAACTTTTACCAGCATTTATTATTGATTGATCGGATCACATCCATGGAAATAAAAACAGATTTTTTAATTATCGGCAGCGGGATTGCGGGATTAAGCCTGGCCATCAAAGTAGCGCAACTGGGCTCGGTGGCCATTGTTACCAAAAAAGAAAAATCGGAATCCAACACCAATTACGCTCAGGGCGGGATTGCCGCGGTAACGGACAAAACAGACAGTTTTGAAGAACACATCGGCGATACGCTGGTCTGCGGTGCAGGACTCTGCAATAAAGACGTTGTCGAATTTGTGGTTCGGGAGGCCCCTCCACGGATTCAGGAATTGATTGAGTGGGGCGTCAATTTCACAAAATCAGAAGCACCTCCTCATCTTTATGATTTAGGGCAGGAAGGCGGACACCACCGCCGGCGCGTGCTGCACGCCAAGGATCTGACCGGCCGCGAAATCGAGCGGGCTCTTCACGAAAAAGTTGCCGCCCTCATGAATGTCCAGATTTACGAAAATCATATCGGCATTGATCTCATCATTCAAAAAGACGCTGACGGCAAAACCATCAATTGCCTGGGCGCCTATGTTCTGGACATCAACCACGGCGAAATTCATACCTGCCGCGCCAAGTATACGATCCTGTCCACCGGCGGCGCAGGCAAGGTTTATCTGATTACCACCAATCCGGACATTGCCACAGGCGACGGCATTGCGATGGCCTACCGCGCCGGTGCGAAAGTCGCCAACATGGAATTCATCCAGTTTCATCCCACCTGCCTTTTTCATCCCGAAGCCAAGGCGTTTCTCATCAGTGAAGCCGTACGCGGTGAGGGAGGAATTCTTAAATTAAAAAACGGCGAGACATTCATGGAAAAATATCACCCCATGAAAAGTCTGGCGCCGCGGGATGTCGTGGCCAAAGCTATCGACACGGAGATTAAACGCTCCGGCGACGAACATGTCCTCCTGGACATCACGCATCATACCCACGATTTTCTAATGGACCGTTTTCCCAATATTTATCATAAATGTCTGGAATACGGCATTGACATGGCCGTGCAGCCCATTCCCATTGCGCCGGCGGCTCATTACATCTGCGGCGGTGTTGCCGTTGATCACTTTGGCAAGACATCCATCGACAACCTGTTCGCCTGCGGCGAAGTCTCCTGCACCGGCCTGCACGGCGCTAATCGTCTGGCCAGTAATTCTCTCCTGGAAGCGCTGGTTTACTCCCATCGCGTTTATACAAGAATCGCCAAGTCCTTCCGGCAAACCGAACTCAGTGATTTACCGATTCTTCCCTGGGACGCAGGTGATACATCCGAAAGCGACGACAGCATTGTCGTTACCAACAACTGGGATGAAATCCGCCGGTGCATGTGGAATTACGTGGGCATTGTCCGTTCGGATAAACGACTGGCGCGCGCCCTGCGCCGAATTGAGATGATTCAGCGGGAAATCCATGAATATTACTGGAATTACAAAGTCACTAAGGACTTAATCGAGCTTCGCAATATTACAACCGTGGCCAAACTGATCGTGCAGAGCGCCCTGGCCAGAAAAGAAAGCCGCGGCCTGCATTTTACCATTGACTATCCGGATTCAAAGGATGCTTTCCTGAAGGATACGATTCTGGTTAAAAAATAGCTAAAACAACTTTGCCATCAGGTCGAGCCGTTTTGACTCGACCTGATGATTTCTTTTATTTTCCGAAAACCCTGTTAAAAATGAAATCCAGGTTTTTTAAAAAATTATTGACGTTAAAAATACCATCCAGATCTTTTTCATTGAGAAATTTTTGAACAATTTCGTCCCCGGCCAGGAGTTTTCTAAATTCGATGCCTTCCATCCAGGATTCCATCGCGTTTTTCTGGACAATGGCATAGGCGTCTTCGCGCGTCATCCCTTTTTCAATGAGCGACAAGAGGACCATTTGCGAGAAAATCACACCATGCGTCATATTCAGATTGGCCAGCATGCGTTCCGGATAAACCACCAGTTTATCGATCATTCCGGTAAACCGCCCCAGCATGAAATCCAGAACAATTGTCGCATCCGGTCCAATGACTCTTTCTACTGAAGAGTGGCTGATATCGCGTTCATGCCAAAGAGCGACATCTTCCAGAGCCGCGACAGCGTATGAACGCACCAGTCTGGCCAGACCGGAGATATTCTCCGAAAGCACGGGATTGCGTTTGTGCGGCATGGCCGAAGAGCCTTTCTGGCCGGGAGAGAAATACTCCTCCGCTTCCCGCACTTCCGTTCTTTGCAGCAGACGAATTTCCTGAGCAAATTTATCCAGCGAGGATGCAATAATCGCCAGTGTGGCAAAGAACTCCGCGTGCCGGTCGCGCTGAACAATCTGCGAGGATACAGGCGCCGGCTTCAGACCCAGCTTTTCACAAACATATTCTTCGACAAACGGATCGATAAAAGAAAAGGTGCCGACGGCTCCCGCGATTTTTCCGTAGCTGACTGTTTCTTTGGCTCGGACAAGACGCTCGCGGTTGCGCTCCATTTCCTGATACCACAGAGCCATCTTCAAACCAAACGTGATCGGTTCAGCATGGATGCCGTGCGACCGGCCGATCATTAGCGTATTTTTATGTTCAAAAGCTTTCTTTTTCAATACCGGCAGCAGCGAATCAAGATCGGCAATCAATATTTCCGCCGCTTCTTTGAGTTGTATGGCCAGCGCCGTATCCAGAACATCGGATGACGTGAGGCCCATGTGAATAAAACGGCCGTCCTCGCCGATTTTTTCCGTAAGGGACGTTACAAAAGCGATGACGTCGTGCTTGGTGACTTTTTCAATTTCATCGATCCGGGCAACGTTGATGACCGCCTTGGCTTTAATCGTCTCAACAGCCGCAGCCGGCACCTTCCCCAGCTTAACCATTGCTTCACAAGCCGCCACTTCCACATCCAGCCATTTCTGATACTTGTTTTCCTGACTCCAGATCGCCGTCATTTTCTCTCTTGAATATCTCGGGATCACAATCTTCTCCTGTTTTTGTTTTTTTACTGCCTGGACTTCGCAGTTATGTGCCTGCTTATTATGAGATGAACCAATCCGTCAAGTTATAAATTTCTGATTACTTTCATTGACAATTGTTTTCCTTTTTGTCTATAATCTTCCAACAAAAACATCTTCATCTTGAGAGAATTTTTTAAGGAAACAATAGAATGAAACGAGCCATCATTTGCATATTTGCTGTTTATTTCCTTCTCGGCTTGGGCCTGACCATATCCGCCGCCGAAGGAACCAAGTCTTCTTCAGATAAAAGTGTCACCAACTACGCCAAAGACACGGCCAAAAAGGTGAAAGACGAAACGGTTAAAGGCTATAAGGAAACCAAGGACGCCATTGTCCGCGATGCCAAGGCCATGAAAGAAGATATCCCCAAAGGCTTAAAAGAAGCAAAAAACGCGACCGTTCAACAGTCAAAGGAAATCAAGGAAAGCGCCAAAAAGGAATTTAAAGAAATCAAAGAAGGCACCCAGCAGGGTATCAAAGAACTCAAAAATACCGTATCCAATCCCGGTTCGCAGCCAAAACCGGAAACCAAGTAAACCACCGCAGTATTTTCCCGGGGAGGACCTGTCGTGACGACATTATTCCACAGGCTGTTTGCATTATTCATATTCTTCATGGTCATTCCTGCCTGTGCGCCCATGGGTGAAACGCTGAATCAAGCACCGCCATCCGCCGGAGGGTCCATCCAGCCTCAGATTAAGGCGCCACGGGCTGATCAACCGGTCATTCACCCGCCAATCAAATCACCATCGTCCGCCGGACAGACCATCCTTGAAGCCATCAGAATCTCGGAGCCACTGAGCTTTTGCGGTGAACCGGTTCCACTTGCCGACCCTGACGTAAAAGAAAGACTGGAAAGAGAGATGTTGCTCTCGCTGGATAACAGCGACGACGTTATCCTCTGGCTGAAACGCGCCAACCGCTATTTCCCTGAAATCGAGAAAGTATTGAAGGCCAATGGGCTGCCTGATGATCTCAAGTACATTTCCATCGCGGAAAGTTCTCTGCGGCCTCTGGCGTTCTCCAATAAAGGAGCGGCGGGATACTGGCAGTTTATTGAAAGCACGGGCACGAGATACGGTCTGGAGATATCGAATGACATTGACGAAAGAAGAAATGTATACCGGGCAACACCAGCGGCCGTAAAATATCTCAAAAAACTTCACGATCTCTTTGATTCCTGGACACTCGCCGCAGCCGCATACAACATGGGTGAAGACGGTCTGAAATCCGAAATTCTGGTTCAGAAAGTCAATAACTATTACCATCTTTACTTAAATCAGGAAACCCAGCGATATGTTTTCCGTATTCTGGCGGCAAAGATCATCATGTCCAATCCGGCAAAATTTGGTTATGTCCTGTCCGAAGATGATCTTTATTTACCCAGACCATTTGATACAGTAGAAATAAAAGCCGGTCAACCCATACCCCTTCACGTCATCGCACAGGCGGCCAATACGTATTTCAAAGTCATTAAAGATCTCAATCCGCACATCAAGTACTATCATCTGCCGGCCGGCGCCCATCAGATCCACATTCCCAAAGGGTCCTCTGACGGGTTTCACAAACGTTATGATAAACTTATCACAGAATGGCTTGCGCTGAAAAATGATTCTATTTACATCGTCAAAAAAGGAGACAGCCTGGCGGCCATTGCCGCCCGCTTCAAGGTGCCCTATAAAGCTCTGGTGATTTGGAACAAGATCAGCGGCGACAGAAAAATTGCGCCCGGCGATAAACTTTATATTTTCTCGGATACTTTAAAGTCAGCCGACAAATCAGAGAGCGTCGATTAGCCCGTTGCCGTCAGGCATCAAAACCTGCTCAAAATAATGTTTCTCTTCTTTTCCATGCATAATTCTTGACAAATTTTAATTTCTGTCTTAATTACTATCAATAGAATAGTGTTTGATCAGTCGCTTCCTGATCATGAATATCAAGCGTTTTTAAGGGTATGTGCCTATGAAACTATCGACCCGGTCAAGATATGGCGTCCGGCTGATGATCGCTCTGGCCGCAGCCGGAAGTGATAAGTCAGTCTTTCTCAAAGACATCGCCGCCAGTGAAGACATATCGGAAAAATATCTGAGTTTAATCGTCATCCCTTTAAGAGCAGCCGGACTCATTCGATCTATCCGGGGCGCCCGTGGCGGTTATGTCCTGGCCAGAGAGCCGAAAGACATTTCGTTATGCGACATTGTGGAGGCGGTGGAAGGAGAAACATGCCTGGTAAACTGCCTCAAAGATACTGCTATCTGCCCGAGAACACCCCTCTGTCCGACCAGAGATACCTGGGCACAGCTCAGCAATACAATTAAGGAAGCGATGGCCGCCGTAACCCTCGCACAGCTGGTTTCCGGCCGGAAAGCTAAACAAGACTTTGCCCGGTCTGTCTCCAAGCCAATCAAAAAAAGATAATAAGAGAACTGCATGGACATTACGAAAAAAATAGAACAGTTAAAAAAAGATTCGTTAGGTGTTATCCATACCCAATACTTTACTTTTGCCGAACCGCCCCATCCATTGCAGCTCAAGTCGGGACGCAGCATCGGTCCCGTTACGATTGCTTATGAAACATACGGCAAGCTCAACGCGGCCAAATCAAATGCCATTCTGGTTTGCCACGCCCTTTCCGGCGACGCGCACGCGGCGGGAATTTCCGCCGATGACAAAACCCCCGGCTGGTGGGACGGCTTAATCGGCCCCGGAAAAGCGCTCGACACCCATCAATATTTCGTGATCTGTTCCAATGTCATTGGCGGCTGCAAAGGCAGCACCGGCCCCTCTTCGATCAATCCCGAAACAGGCAAACCCTACGCTCTGGATTTCCCCATGATTACGATCGCAGACATGGTGGAAGCCCAGCGTCATTTAATTGATTTTTTCGGCATTGAAAAACTCCTCTGCGTCATTGGCGGCTCCATGGGCGGCATGCAGACACTGCAATGGGCATCAGCCTACCCCGACCGCGTGCTTTCGGCCATTCCAATTGCCACGGCGCTCAAGCATTCGCCGCAGCAGATTGCCTTTAATGAAGTCATCCGGCAGTCGATCATGGCCGACCCGGCATGGCGCAAAGGTTTCTATTATGAACACGGCCAGCCGGAAAACGGTCTGGCCGTGGCGCGCATGATCGGTCACATCACCTTCATGAGCGATCAGTCCATGGAAGAAAAATTTTCCCGCCGGTTGAAAAACGACAATCTCAGTTTTGAGTTTACCGACGACTTCGAGGTGGAAGGTTATCTGCGTTACCGCGGATACAATTTTGTCAAACGGTTTGATGCGAATTCCTATCTTTACATCACCAAGGCGCTCGACTATTTTGACCTCTCCGGCGCTCATTTCATTCCGGATGTCAAAATAACATCCGTCCGGTTTCTGATCATTTCCTTTAAAACCGACTGGCTCTATCCCTCGTATCAGTCGCAGGAAATCGTTCGCGTGTTAAAACGCAAACATGCTTTTACAACTTATTTTGATCTGATATCGACTTACGGCCACGATGCTTTTTTGATAGAAATAGATGATGAATCAAGATTGATTAAAAATTTCCTGGCCAATCTTCATCAACCCTGAAAGAAAAGACTGAACCTATGAAACCTGATCATCAAATCATTACGGATATTATCCATGAAGGAGCCCATGTTTTAGATCTGGGCTGCGGTAACGGAGAACTGCTTTCCCTTTTGCGGCGGCATAAAAAGGCCCTGGTGCAGGGCATCGAGCTGGATGAAGAACAAATGCACACCTGCGTGGAAAACGGATTGACGGTCTTGCAGGGCGATATTGAAAGCGGCCTGGCGGATTATCCCGACCAGTCTTTTGATTATGTCATTCTCAATCAGATCATGCAGGAAATCAAAAAAGCGGATTATGTGATACAGGAATCTCTTCGCCTGGGGCATAAGGTCATTGTGGGTTTTCCCAATTTCGCGCATCTTTCGGCCCGCTGGACCCTGTTTTTCTCCGGCAAAACGCCCATCAATGAAGCGCTGCCCTATTACTGGTTTGAAACACCCAACATCCGTTTCCTGACCATCAGCGATTTTATCGACTACTGCAAAAAGAAGAACATTCATATTGAGCAGCGGTATTATCTCGGCAAGAAAGGTCGGATTTCTTTTTTGCCTAATCTGTTTGCTCAAAATGCCATTTTTGTCCTTACCAAATAATTCAGGAGAACCCGATGGAAAAGAAAGTAATCGTGTCGAACAAACTGCCTGTTGCCGGCCCCTATTCATTAGCCGTGGAAGCGAATGGGCTTATTTTCATATCAGGACAACTGCCGATTAATCCCTCAACCGGTGAAATCGTGATGGATATCCGGCAGGCCGCCCGTCAGATTTTAATGAACCTTCAAACCCTGCTTGAAGAAAACGGTTTGTCCATGAATAATATTGTTAAGACGACTATCTTTTTAAAAGACATGAACGACTTCACTGCTGTTAATGAAATTTATGCGGGTTTTTTTACCGCTCTGCCGCCCGCTCGCTCGACTATTGAAGTGTCGGCTTTACCCAAAGGCGTGCCCTTGGAAATTGAAGCCGTCGCAGTGAGGAATTCATAAACATGGGCAATATTCTATCTGTCAATATCAGTGAGAAAAAAGGCGAGAAAAAACACAACATCTCAGCCTGCCGCGCCATCATCAACCAGGGTTTTGAAAATGACGCTCATATCGGTATGGCCATTCGCCAGATCAGCCTGCTTGCCTCGGAAAGCATCGAAAAAATCCGGCAAAAGGGATTGAATGTCAATTATGGAGACTTTGCCGAGAACCTGACAACACAAGGCATCGAACTTTACACATTGCCTGTGGGAACAAAACTTAAAGCAGGCCATGATGTGCTCCTGGAAGTCACGCAAATCGGGAAAACCTGCCTGACGCCCTGTGCTATCTATCACGCCGTGGGCGATTGCGTCATGCCTAAGGAAGGAATCTTCGTCCGCGTCTTATCGGAAGGCACCATTTCCGTCGGCGATGAAATTAAAATTTTGAAATGAACATAAATAAAAAAGTGCATTTCAAAATCGCGCTTGAAACCGCCCCGGCTTTAGATTATATGATGCAAAAATAATTTAAGGATGTGTGAGCCCCGAAGCCTATCGTCTGGGCAAAAACGTTTTGGTTGTAGGAGCAATAACAGACCAGATCATTGTCTTTGAATTGATTTTTATGGTCGTGTTTTGCTAAATCCATCGCCTTACTTTTTTTCGAATAATGCAAATATTCTTCCCCGAATTTCTGGATAAGATATTGCTCTTCAGGTTTCACGGCTTTAAATAAAAAGAGGACACACAAAGAAAAAGACCGGCGGTGGTATACGGATAGCCGCTGAATTCGTGAAATTCTTTTCCACCAATATCCTCATTAAACTTCACGCAAAGTGAATGGCCATCATGGAGAAGTCGTCATCCAGAATAGCACCGGCGCTGACGTTGGGAATCTTTCCCAGACGGCTGTCGATGGGGCGCACCACAAGGTTTTCCTCACCGATAACGTGGTCAACCACCAGGCCATAGCGATTCAGCCGGTCGCTGATGACCACCACTGAAAATCGTCCCGACGGGACGGACGCAGGCGGCAGTTGAAAAAGCTGGCGGGCATCAAGGATGCCGACATGCTCTCCGTCCAGCTTACAGTATGGGTGATCTTCAATTTCTTTGATATCGGCATGAGTAAGAGACAAAACCCGATCAATGCGCGACAGCGGCAGCGCATAGGGCTCATCGGCAATCGAAAGCAGGAGGGTCCGCAGAACCGACAGCGTCAGCGGCAACTGGAGATAAAAACGGGCGCCCCGACCGGCTTCGGCATCAACGCGCACGGTACCGCCCACTTCATGAGCCATATTGAAAACAACGTCCAGCACGATAGTTCCTTCAGCGGGTTTGCCTGCCTGCTGTCTTTCCGAAGGTGTTTCCATGCCATGATCGATGGCATTACGGATCAGGTGCGACAGGGGCGCTTCCAATCTTTCCAGGATGTCCCGATCAACCGGCGGCGCGGCCCCGGCAATCTCGAAATTTACCTGTTCCCCCGTTTCCCTGGCCAGGTCTCTGACCATACGGGAAAAACCATGCAGACCGTCGGAAAAAGGTACCATCCGGCTGCTGATTACTTCGTTATAGAGGCGATGGGCCAGATGCTCCATGCGGCGGGAGAAACGCTCAAACCGCACAATATCCTGTGAGACCGTCTGCTGAATGCCAGCAACTCGAAGCAGACTCTCCTGAATGCCTGCATCCTGGAGACCCTCTGTGTTTTTCACTTGCGATTCCAGCGAGAGTTGCAGGGGCTTCTCCAGTTCCGCAATATCCTTCTTCAAAGTCAACAGGCTTTGATAGACTGATTTAACGGATTGGGCATGAACAAGACATTCTCCAACCAGGGCCATGAGGTGATTCATGTTTTCCGCGTTGACGCGCACCAGGCCCCCTTCGCCTTTATCTTGTGTACGTCGGGAGCGAACGGCCGGCGGCGCGGTTCTCGGCTCCGCCGGGCTTTATTCAGGGCTTCGATACTGATATCCACAGCATCGACGACAAAGGCCGTAGGCGGTAAACCCGCGGCAAACAGCGTCATGGCAATGGAATAAGGCTCCTCTCCCGTTGCACAGGGAGCAGAGAGTATTTTCAGAAACCTTGTCTCACGCAATTCCCGGACGTGGCGGGCAAGACAGGTGAGGGGACCCCGGTCGCAAAAAACCAGGTTTCTCCGACAACGACGGCATCCGTTAGCCTTTGCCGCAGGGCTTCGGATGAAACAAACAACCGTTTATACGCCTTTTGATCAGAAACGCCTTCCCGATGCATGGCCGCGGTAATGGCCCGGCTGACAGCCTTTTGGCCGACAGCATCCTCCGCCATCCCGAGGGTAACGGTGAGGAATCGTGAAATGGCCGGAAGCGTATTCATCCGTTGCTGACCTCCGGCGGAAAAAGAGTAAAGAGCAGGTCACGGTTCAAAAGCCGCTCCATGTCCAGAACTTGAATGGAACCCTGCTCATCGTAGATCATGTCTCCCAGATAGGCTGAACCGCTCACCGACACAACCGGTTGCTGAAGGTCTTCTTTTTTGCATTGAACCATTTCCGTTACCGCTTCAGCCAGCAGACCCAGAATGTGAGAACGGCCGTCGTCACCCACATAGTTTTTATAAGAATAATGCGCGTACTCATCCGGAGGCGTGAAGGAACCGAGGTAAGCAGGGCGGTCAAATCTACAACCGGCGTGAGGGTTCCCCGGTAGTTGAAGGTTCCCGCCACTTCCGGAGGCGCGTGAGGAATGGTCCGCAGCGATACAAGCGAGGACACTTCGATAATCTGTTCAATATCGAGACCGTAGCGATCGGCGCCGGCTTGAAACTGAAGTAGTAAGATGATGGTTTTCCGATCAGGAGCTGATTTTGAACCGGGAGACCTCTGACTGAAGCCCGCCTATGGCCTCGCTGAGCTGCTGTGCACCCTGGGACTGGCCGTACATCCCGTCCTTCACGGCAGTAAACTGTGGGCCGTGAATGCGCACCTGATCGATAATCCGGGCAAGCCGGCCGCTCCGGGTAGACACGGTTTCCACACCGCGCCGGACCTCGTCGGTAAACTTGTCCATCTCCATCACCCCGGTTGAAACGGAAGCCTGCATCTCAGCCACAACCTGTTGAATATCCTGCGTAGCGATGGCCGTTTGATCGGTCAGGCGGCGCGCCAGAAACACGGCCAGGAACACCGACAGAAGGATGATCAGCCCCCCGCCAGAACCACTTTCAGGAACAGGGATTTAATCATTTCATTGACATGTCCGACGGCCTCCAGTTTCTTCGTTCATCCGCTGAAAGATGGTGCAGGTGATGCCGACCAGTTGTTTCACTTCATCGACAATGGGTGTCGGCACTGCGGGATTGCGGTTCTGACCCAGCCAGCCCCCCCCCGCCATCAGTTTGGGCAGCTCGACTTTTTGCGTTTGTTTGGTCAATTGATTGACGGCATCCCAGACAACCGCTTCTTTTCCTGTTTCAATGCCTTTGTGCTGCTTCAGGATGTTCCTGGCCACATTCAAACCGTTGTTAATTTTTTTCTGAATAAGATCATTGGAGGTTTCGCAAAGTCCATAGACGTCCTTGGCAATCTGGGCCATATTCGTCATGGCGACATCGCTCAACTCTTTCGAGGCCAGTTTGGAGACGGAGGATTGAAACGATCCCATGAGAATCATCATCACAACAACGGGTAATACCGCAGCCAGTATGGCAAGGCCGATGATCTTTCTTTTGAGTGTGAGTGTCGGTTTTATCATGGCAACATGTCCTTTTTGTTGGCAAACTATAGGGAACGCGATCATGTCTGTCAAGGATATTTTGGCAGTGCGCCCATTAAGAATTAAAAGTGAACCGCATCCGCCATCAGCGTTAAACACAAAAAGTAATGCAGAACATCCCTGATTATGCTATTAGCGGCAACTATACCATCTTATGATCAAGGTCAGGAGCAAAAAATGAAGTCCTTCATAAGATTCACGCCGGATAGGGTTAAATTCATCGGCGGCAACGGTTTTAACACACCGAAGCTTATTGAAATTGCAGGCAAGGCGGTTGAAGGAGTTAGTAAAAATGGAACTTCCTTTGTTTTTGAAAGAAATTGAGATTCTTGCTGATTTGCCGGATGCGGACATTAATCTTGTTGCCAAAAACGCACAGGTCATCGATTTTCCGGATGGCGGCCTGATTATCAAACGGGGGGAACCCGGCCGTTTTCTGTGGGTGGTCTATGACGGCGAAGTCGAAGTCTTGTTGACAGAGGAAGACGGCAGTCAGCGGACCGTCGCCACGCTGGAGCGGGAACAAGTCTTCGGTGAAATGGCCCTGTTAACCGGAGAGCCTGCGGTTCTGGATGTTGTTGCAGCGCGAGCCGCCAGAATTATTCGGATTCCGCGTGAAATATTTTCCGGAATGATTGCCAGAAATCCCCAGACTCTTGTCAAATTCACCCGCCTCCTGACGAAGCGGCTCTTGCGCAATGAACAGGAGGACGCCCGGAAACGTTTGAAAAATGTTCTTAAGGAAAATGAAGATCCTTACGATCTGAATTTTTCTTCCGTCTATGAGCCCATGAATATCCTGACCGTGAACTGCGGCAGTTCATCCCTGAAGTATACTTTGTTTGATACGACAAAAACATCCCCGGTGATTGAAGGGCTCATCGAGAAAATCGGTTCCGGCGATGCCTCCCATATCATCAGGACACCTGATGCTAAAAAAGAGTTCCCCGTTCGGGATGTTGCGGCTGTTGAAAATGCCTTTACGCTGATGGTTTCCACAATCACCGACAGGGCTTATACGGGCCTGAGCGATTTGAGCGAAATCAAAGCGGTCGGTCATCGTGTCGTCCATGGTGGCGCCCAGTTTCCCAATTCCACTATGGTTAATGCTGACGTGTCCGCGGCCATTAAAGATTTGATCCCCTTGGCGCCGCTGCATAATCCTCACAATCTGGAAGGCATCGAATTGATGCAAAAACTTATTCCCGATGTTCCGCAGGTTGCTGTTTTTGACACCTCTTTCCATGTGGGCATGCCGGAAGACGCCTACACTTATGCGCTGCCTTACACCCTCTGCGACGAAGAACACATTCGCCGCTATGGCTTTCACGGCACCAACCACAAGTTTGTCGCTCTCAGTGCGGCGACGTTTCTGAAACGCCCGCTGGGTGAATTAAAAATTATTTCCTGTCATCTGGGAAGCGGCGCTTCGGTTTGCGCAATTGATCATGGCCGCAGCGTGGATACCAGTATGGGCATGACACCGCTGGAAGGATTGATCATGGGAACGCGCGCCGGAGATATTGATCCCGGAGTGATTCTGCATTTGTTGCGACATCGGGGCATGACCCCCGACCAGATTGATCAGATGCTCAACAAGAAAAGCGGTCTGTTGGGAATTTCCGGCAAGAGCAATGATATGCGCATTCTTTTGCAGGAGGCGGAAGCGGGAGATATTCGATGTGAAAAGGCCATCAGTGCTTTCTGCTACCGGATCAGAAAATATATCGGCGCCTACCTGGCGGCCATGGGTGGACTCGATGCCCTGATCTTCACCGGCGGCATTGGCGAAAATTCCATCGACATACGCGCCCGCATCTGTCATGGCATGCAAGCGTTCGGCATTATGGTGTTCGATGACATTAACACCAAAATGAAAGCACAGCGCGGCCGGATTACCGATATTTCCGAACCAGCCTCCAAAATAAGAATTCTTGTTGTTCCGGCGGATGAAGAAAAAATGATTGCCCGCGAAACGGTCCATGCGCTGGGCCGCACACGTTCCCAGGACGATATCAAAAAACTCCGTTCGCGGCCGATTGCCATATCCACATCGGCGCGTCATGTTCATCTGACCCAGGAGCACTTTGAGATGCTTTTCGGCGCAGGAAAGACCATGACACCCCGTTCCGAACTGAGCCAGCCGGACCAGTTTGCCGCCATCGAAACAGTTAATCTTGTCGGTCCGAAAGGCAGAATTGAACGTGTCCGGATTCTTGGCCCGGCGCGCAAAGAGTCGCAGGTGGAAATATCGCGCACGGACCAGTTCAAACTGGGCATCAATCCACCCATCAGGGACTCCGGTGATCTGGAGGGAACGCCGGGAATAACCCTGGAAGGAGATGCGGGCACGGTCAAACTGGACAAAGGGGTGATCTGCGCGAAGCGCCACATCCATATCTCTCCCGAAGAAGCTTTGAACCTCGGATTGCGGGATCAAGACGTGGTCATGGTTAAAGTAAAGGGCGTGAGAGAACTGATTTTTGGCGACGTCCTCGTTCGCGTCAATCCTAAATATCGACTGGATATGCATCTGGATACGGATGAAGCCAATGCCGCCCAGATTACCACCCGAAGCGTCGGCTATATAGAAGCCATTCAGCACCGTCAATATACGTAAGGGAAAGTAACTCTTGCAATACATTATTTTATTTCATATATTTCCAAATCATGGGAATGAAGAAACAAAATAATGCTAAAAATGTCTGGATCGTCGCTGCGGGAGCTTTGTGCATTTTGGCAGGGATACCTGTTTGTTACTATTTCCAGCATGAATCGGTCGTTGTCGGCAACTATACGGTTGTCTATTACAAGAACCAGTGCGATATCGACGCCGAAGACTTACCTGAAGACTTTAATTCATTAACAGCCCTGCCCTGCCTGATCCGGATCAACTGGCGGGAAAGAATCGCATCTGACCTGGAGCAGGAATATTGCTATCTTCCGGGCAGGGGTACTGAAAAAACGCGCCTGATTCATAAAAGCAGTAACGAATGATCGTTCCAAGCCTTGCATTCCCCTGTTGACGACCGATCTTATTTTGGGGCAGCGCCTTCTTCCATCCGCTTAAAAATGCCCAATTCATCATCCTGGTTTAGAACCACCGGCAAGATCATCGCCATCCCATGCCTCGACAGCGTGGGCATAACCGGCCTCATGCAGTCTGACATATGCTTTGATCATATCATCGGTTATCCAGGCGCCTTTCTCCCTTTCTGGTGATCGTGGCACAACTTTTGATAACATCTTCAAGGGCAGCATTGGTTGTAACGCGGTAAATGCCTTTCTTAATGGTCTGTCGCAGGCTGCGTGACACCTTCAGCGCCACAGGAAATAAAATGAGTCGCGGGTCAGGCGACCACCAGAGCCTCCGGGAAACGAGGAAAAGATTATAGATAAATCTACAACATGACGGGACGAAATGAACAAGAAGCAAAACGCATTGACGGCTTGCTTATAAAAATGTTATCGTTAAACTGTGTTTGCTTATATTAAATAACCAGGGAGATGATTATTATGTCCGTAAAAAAGGAAACCATACGAAAGAGCACGGCAAAAAAAGTTGCACCGGTTGCGAAAAAAACAAAAAAGCCTGACCTGAAAAATTTTCTGGAAGAAGTTGAAAAAAGGGCATACGAACTCTATCAGGAAAGGATAAAATCAGGCATTTCCGGCGATGATATGGCCGACTGGTTCCAGGCTGAAAAAGAAATCAAGGAAAAGTATCAATTATAGATTTTTGCTCATTTTTGCTGAATTTAAGTAAAATCATATTCTTAAAAAATCCAGCCCGGTGGTGAAGAATGATGACGAGCAGCAATGAAATACATCCTGATCTCCTGGTTCATTATAATTACGTTGAAACCAAGATTGCAACCGAGGTGACGCGCCAGACGCTGGTGCTGATACTGGCAGGCGGCGAGGGCTCCCGGCTGGGAGAGCTGACCAAATGGCGCGCCAAGCCGGCGGTCCCCTTCGGCGGCAAATACCGGATGATCGATTTTACCCTGTCGAACTGTGTTAACTCCGGCTTGCGCCGTATCGGCGTGCTGACGCAGTACAAGTCTCATTCTCTGATTCGCCACCTTCAACACGCCTGGAATTTTATGCGCGCCGAGATCGGCGAGTTTGTGGAAATTATCCCGGCCCAGCAGCGCATGAGCAAAGAATGGTATCGCGGGACGGCCGATGCGCTATACCAGAACATCGACATCATTCACCGCCACGCCCCACAATACGTGCTGGTGCTCGGGGGCGATCACATCTACACCATGGATTACTCGAAGATGCTGATGAAGCATGTCAACTCCAAGGCGGATATGACGGTGGCCTGCATCGAGGTGCCGCGTCTGGAAGCGCGTGAATTCGGCGTTATGTCGGTCGATCAAAATATGCGCATCTCCAAATTCACCGAAAAACCGATGGATCCGGAACCCATGCCCGGCATGCCGGATATAGCGCTGGCCTCCATGGGCATTTATGTCTTCTCGACCAGTTTCCTGTACGATACGCTGATTGCCGACGCCAAAGATGAAGGTTCCGCCCACGATTTCGGCAAAAGCATCATTCCGAGTGTCATTCACAACAGTGTCGCAATGGCTTATCCTTATCGCGACGATAAGGGCGAAATTGCTTACTGGCGCGACGTGGGCACCATTGATGCCTACTGGAAGGCAAACATGGAATTGTGCTCCATCAACCCGGAACTCAATCTTTATGACAAAAACTGGCCAATCTGGACTTACCAGGTACAGCTTCCGCCGGCGAAATTTGTCTTTGACGATGAAGGCCGGCGTGGTGAAGCCATTAATTCACTGGTCAGTGGCGGCTGCATCATTGCCGGAGCACGTGTCAAACGCTCGGTTATCTTTTATGGAACCCGTATTGAAACCTGCAGCATGGTGAAGGATAGCGTTGTGCTGCCCGACGTTTACATCGGCAAAAACTGCCGCATTGCTCGCGCTATTATTGACAAGGGAACCCGAATTCCGGACCATACGGTCATTGGTGAAAACCATGCTGAAGATGCCGCGCGTTTCCATGTCAGCGCTCAAGGGGTCGTTCTGGTGACACCGGAGATGATGGGGCAAAGTATCATGCTGGATGGCACACCCCTTTCTTAAATGAATTTCCGCCTCTTCTCGCGTTGATGGGCGCACCGCGCAGTATATCTTAATCTTTGGTTCCGTTCCGGACGGACGAATACAAATCCACGCGGACTTTTCCAGTATCAGTTTGACGGCGTCGGCGGAAGACAGTTCAATATCCGAAGCGATGCCGTCTGAATCGGTGCGCATTCGCGAAAGATAGTCCTCGGTATATTTCACGGTCAGATCACCGATGACGGCAACCGGTTTTTCACGCAGCCGGGTCATGATTTCCTTCTTTAATCTGAGCGTCGTCCTCTTTAATGGATTCCAGCTCGGACAACAGATACCCTTCCTGGACGGATTCTCGCCAGTGTAAATAGGTTTCCTGATCGGTCATGATGATCTCCCCGTATGCTTTTGCTCTGTTTTGCTGTTCTACGCGCTCCTCCGTTTTGTCAGCTTATCTTTAGCCACACGGCGCTCAAACCTTCCAGCGTAATTTCCAGCAGGGCGTCGCTCAGTTTGTATTGCTGCAGGCTCAATTGACAACTGACCGTACCGTTGAATACAGAGCGCAAGGTTCTTTGATGGGCTTCGGCAAAAAGTGAATTTTTGCTCAAAAAATCGAACACGACTAGCCGGCGCGTCTCCGAACGATTGACCGCCACAAAATAAACGCCATCCGCGGCGGGCAGGCCCAGTGCATCACGTCCTCCGACCACGTAACGCAGGATGCCGAGACAATCGGCATCGGGGTCAAAAAACACCACATGACCCGTCATGAGCGCGTCCGCCGATTTGCGTAACCGCGCTAATTGCCGGTAATGCTCTGTCAGATCATACGGCGCTTCCGCAAAAGGCCCTCTGTTGAAGGGATCGAGAAAACCGTTCATGCCCCTTTCATCCCCGTAATAAACGCAGGGCACGCCGGGAAGGCTATATTGCAGGACCGCGGCCAGGCGCTGACGCCTGGCGCCTTTTTTGTTCTGGCTGTCGCTGATGATGAAGGATGCCTGCTGTTCCCGAGACATTTCATGCGGATCGATGCGCGCGCTCAAGGCTGTGCGCACGCGCTCCACATCGTGGGATGAAAGCAGATTGGTCAGCGCGTAGTACATAGGACCGGGGTAATTCGCCGCTTGATCCACCAGAAAATATTTCAGGTCGCAGGCATCGGACCTGCCCTTCAAAAAGCTGATCACAGCCGCGCGCAGCGGGTAATTCATGACGGAGTCGAGGATGCCCCCCAGCGCATAACGGCGCTTGACACCGTAACTGTATTTCGTTGTCGCGTCTTCCCAGACCTCGCCTATCACCACAGCTTCGGGTTTTGTCTGTTTGGCTGCGGCATAGATCATCGCCAGCACATGGTCCGGCAATTCGTCGGCCACATCGAGACGGTACCCTTGCGCGCCCGCTTTGAGCCAGTGCCGGATGACGCTGTCCTCGTCCGTGACAGCAAAATGCTGCCAGCNNGAATCCGGACTGTTGGCGGCGCCCGGGCTTTCATAAGCGCCATCCCGGTTAAAATAAATGCTGTCGGAGCCGGTGTGTGAAAACACGCCGTCCAGGATAATACGGATGTCCAGATCATCCGCCTTTCGGCACAATGATTCAAAATCCGCCTCTGAGCCCAGCACCGGATCGATGCTGAAGTAATCGGCGGTGTTGTAACGATGGTTGGACGCCGCCTCAAAGATCGGATTTAAATACACCACGTTCACGCCAAGGCTTTGCAGATACGCAAGAGATGCCTCGATGCCCTTGAGCGTGCCGCCGAAGTAATCACACGGTTCATAGGCCGCTTCACCGGTCAGCGGGGTGAAAAGCGGCTTTTCGTCCCACTTTTCATGATAAAAGACACGGCGGCCTTTGGAACGGTGACAGGCCATGCCTTTCTGCGCCGTCTGATCATCACTGCGCCGGAAACGATCGGGAAAGATTTGATACATCACGCTTTTCTGGAACCACGGAGGGACCGCAAAACCGGCATCGTAAACCGTCAGTTGATACGCGGGGGGGGGATCGGTATAGACACAACCGATGCCGCCGGTGCGTCTTCCCCCGGCGCCGTAATAACAAAGCTTACCGCCGAGATTGACCGTAAAATAATACCAGTACACATCGGGAACCGACGGCGCTGCGATGTCAATTTGCCAATATTCGCCTGACCGCTGCATGAGATGGTCCTCGCGGAATCCCTCGCTGAACAGGCATAGATACACACTGTCCACATTCTCCAGACTCGTCCGGATACGGAGGGTCACAGGGGCGCCGGTGGGCAAAGCTCCCACAGGATCACGGAACATATACAGCGACGAATCGTGCAACATTTCATTTCTGTAATTCATCAGCATCGCCCCCACAGACCTTTCAGATTTCAGATCGAATCCAGCCCCCAGATCATCCGGTTATAATCGTTGATCGTCCGGTCAACACTGAAGTATCCCGCGCTTGCCGTGTTGACCGCGGCCTTTCTCGTCCAGGCGGGTGTATCGGTGTAGGCAGCCAGGATGTTTTCAAATACGGCGCGATAAGCGTCAAAATCATACAGCAGAAAGTACTTGTCCGCACGGTCATAGTCGCCAAACAACAGCGACTGGTAAATTTCCTCAAACCGGTCTTTGGCAACACCGGGCAGCGATCCGTCCACCAGGCGTGAAACGGCGTCGCGAATATCCGCATTCCGGTCAAAATAATTTTTCGGTTGATAAAGGTTTTCCGTCTCCATCCAGGCGATCTCCTCCGCACGGGCGCCAAAAATAAAGATATTGTCTTTGCCCACCGCATCAAATATCTCTATGTTTGCGCCGTCCATCGTTCCCAGCGTCACGGCGCCGTTGAGCATGAACTTCATGTTGCCTGTTCCGGAGGCCTCGCAGCCCGCCGTCGATATTTGTTCGCTGATATCCGCCGCGGGAATCAATAGTTCGGCCAGAGAGACATTGTAGTTCTCCAGAAAAGCAACCCGGATGTTGTCGCGGGTGCGCGGATGCGATTGCACAAGATCAGCCACCGCGTTAATGAGACGGATAATGCTCTTGGCTCTTCGATACGCGGGCGATGCCTTGGCGGCAAACAGGAAGGTCACAGGCCGGGGCAATGAATACCCCTCGCTTCCGGTAAAGCGATTGTACAGATATAAAATGTGCAACACTTTTAAAAGCTGCCGCTTGTATTCGTGCAACCGCTTGGCCTGCACATCAAAGACCGAGTCGGGATCGAGTGTAATCCCTTGTTTTTTATAAATATGTTCGGAAAGGCGTCGCTTGTTTTGCTGTTTGACGATCGCAAAATCGGCCAGAAATCGCTGATCATCCACCAGCGGTTTTAAGCGTTCCAGCTCATGATAGTCGCGGATAAATTTATCACCGATATGATCGGCAATCAGCGCGCACAGGGCCGGATTGGCCGCAGCAAGCCAGCGTCTGGGCGTAATGCCGTTGGTAATGGCCGTAAACTTCCCGGGGAACATGACATAGAAATCGCGGAAGGTGCGGGTCTTCAGGATTTTGCCGTGAAGCTGCGAGACGCCGTTGACGATATGACATACCGCGACACACATATTGGCCATGCGAATCTCATCGTAAGCAATGATGGACATATGAGATATTTTGTCCCGGTCTTCCGGAAATGCTTTACAGAGTTTTTGGTTGAAGCGTTCGTTAATTTCGAAAATAATTGCGTAAACACGCGGCAGCATCGACTTGAATAACTGCTCGGGCCAGGCCGCCAGGGCCTCCTGCATGACCGTGTGGTTGGTGTAGTTGAACACACGGCTCACGATACCATAGGCGTCGTCCCATCCGAGGCCTTCTTCGTCGATCAGGATGCGTATCAGATCCGGGATCGCCAGCGCCGGATGCATATCGTTGATCTGGATCACGACTTTTTCGGGCAACGTGCGCACATCGCCATAGAGTTTCTTATGATCGCGCACCATGGACTGCATCGATGCGGAAGCCAGAAAATAATACTGTCTGAGGCGCAGCATTCTCCCGGTAATATGGTTGTCCCGGGGATACAGCACTTTGGATATCGACTCGGCAAGCTCTTTCTGCTGCAGCATGCAGACAAAGTCACCTTTGTTAAATGAATGAAGATCAAATACGGCGGGACATTCCGCGCGCCATAAACGGAGTCTCGCCGGCGTAGGACTGTCATAACCGACCACCGGCATGTCGTAAGGCACCGCAACCACCGTCTGACAGTTTTTATGCGCGACCGTCAGGCCGTCATCCGTCCAGACTTCTTCAACCGTGCCCTCAAAACGCACTTCAATCTGTTCTTCGCGCCGCTCAATTTCCCAGATATCCCCTTTTGCCGTCCAGTCGTCCGGCACTTCCGTCTGTTTACCGTCCACGATGCGCTGGCAGAACATGCCGTATTCGTAGCGGATGCCGTATCCCGAGACAGGCAGGTTCAACGTCGCCATTGAATCAAGAAAGCACGCGGCCAGCCGGCCCAGACCCCCGTTGCCGAGAGCCGCTTCATTTTCCTGCTCTTCGAGCTTTTCAAAGGGATAACCGATCTCGGTCATGACGGCCCGGTAGTCTGAAAGCAAACCGAGATTGATCAGGTTATTGACGAGCGCCCGGCCCATCAGAAACTCGGCCGAAAGATAACAGAGTTTCTTGAGCCCCTTCTTTTCAATGGCTGCGTTGGCCTTGACCCCCCGCTCCAGGATGATGTCGCGAATACTCATCGCCACCGCCTGGAACATTTCCTCATCTGACGCATTCTCGAGCGCGCGGCCGTAATACCGTTTTAATTTGCCCTCGATGATTTCCTTAATTTTTGAAATCCTGTTTTTCACCCGTATGCCTTTGATTGCGTAATTGGGAATATCCGAAGCCACCCCGCTGCAATGGATGACTCTTTATGTGACGATGATACGCCTGTCAACGAAAATCATGCGGGTCATTGTCCGGCCGTCAAAAGATACAGTTTCGCATAGGCCAGCGCGCTTTTTTGAAAACCCCAATCCTGACTCATGGCCCGCTTGCGGAGCGCGTTCATGCGCTCCCTGTTCTGATAAATATTCAGCGCATACCGCACGGTATGGAGCATATCGTGCGCGTTATAATTTTCAAAAGAAAAACCGTTGCCTTCGTCCGTATATTCATTATAGGGAACCACCGTATCCTTCAATCCGCCCGTCGCGCGGACAACAGGCAGCGTGCCGTAACGCAGAGCGATCATCTGCGAGAGGCCGCAAGGTTCAAACATGGACGGCATCAGGAAGAAATCGCTTCCCGCATATATCCGGTGGGCCAGCGGGTCGTTAAACTCCGTCCGGCCTGTCGCCCGGTTGCCCGTCCGATGGGCAACACCGCGGAAGAAATGTTCATATTCCTTATCGCCCGTCCCGATCAACACAAACCCCGGCCCCGCGTCCATGATCTCGTCAAATACGCCCAGCACGAGATCAATCCCTTTTTGCTTTGTCAATCGGGTCACCATTCCGATGAGCGGCGCCGCGGGGTCGATCTTGAGCCCGAGTTCATCAATCAGAGCCTGCTTGTTCTTCTGCTTTTCCGAAAGCGATGCAATGTCAAACGGATAGGGGATCAATGGATCGGCTGCCGGATTAAAGGCCCCGGTATCAATGCCGTTGAGGATGCCGATCAGGTCGTCCGTGCGTGTTTCCAGCACCCCGTCCAGCCCCTCGCCATAATGCGGCGTCCTTATTTCATGAGCGTATGTCGGGCTGACGGTGACCAGCTTATCGGCAAATACGATGCCGCCTTTTAAAAAATTCGCCCCGCCGTGAAATTCGATATAGTCCGGATGATTATATTGCTCCTCAATACCGAGCAAATGCGCTGTATAACCAAAGTCAAAACGCCCCTGATAGCCTAAATTATGGATCGACAGAACGGACTTGCGCCTTCCCTGCGGATATGAATCATATTGGGTCTTTAACAACATGGGAATTATCGCCGTGTGCCAGTCGTTGACATGGATGATATCCGGCTCAAAGCCGATGACCGGCATCGCTTCGATAACCGCGCGGGAAAAGTAGGCATATTGTTCGCCCTCAAATTTTCCGCCACAATAAATAGAGTGACCGAAGTAATGTTCATTGTCGATAAAGTAAACCGGTATGCCCTCCCAGTCGTAGCATTCAACACCCACGTATTCAGCATGCCGGCCGATATCCACGCTGAAGCTGACCATGTGCCGCACCCGCTCCCGATATTGATCCTTGATGACCCGGTGAAACGGCAGCATCAGGCGAATATCGAATCCCAGTGCTTTCAGTTCTCTCGCCAATGTTCCGATCACATCCGCCAGGCCTCCCGTTTTAGCAAACGGCGCGCATTCCGCTCCGGTCATCAGAATCGCGGGCAGGACATCCCTGTTTTTTGCAGCCATGATGCTTTGCAGTTCTTTGTTCATGTCATTTAACCGATCCCTTTTCATCGTAATTAAAATACAGGGCCGTAAGCGGCGGCAAATCCATCACAGCACTGCATGGCTGTCCGGCAAATCCTTCGCGGGATGCCGTGAGGGTCGCCTGATGATGACCGCTTCCGCCAAACAGCGCAGCGTCGCTGGTAAACACCTCCCGCAACGTCCCGCTGGAGGGCAGCCCGATCACAAAACCTTCCACCGGCACGGGTGTAAAATTAAAAGCGCAGATACAGACATCCCCTTGCCTGTCGCGGCGCATAAAGCTGATCGCGCTTTGCTGAGCATTCTCCACATTCAGCCAGGTAAATCCGTCCCAATCGTCTTCGATCTGATAAAAAGCGGGACATGCCGTGTAAAAAGTATTGAGCGCCTTCACATATTGCTGCATCTGGCGGTGCCTTTCATGCGCGAGCAGAAACCAGTCGAGCTGCTTTTGATGATCCCATTCGATGAACTGCCCGAACTCGCTTCCCATAAACAACAGTTTTTTCCCGGGATGCGCATACATAAAACCGAGCAAGGCGCGCATGGACGAAAACTTCTCATCATAACTGCCGTACATCTTATTGAGGAGAGATTTCTTGCCGTGGACAACCTCATCGTGGGAATACGGCAGAATGAAGTTTTCAGTAAAGGCATAGCACATTGAAAACGTCAGTTTATCGTGATGATCATGACGGAAAAAGGGATCCATCGACATATAGTTGAGCGTATCATGCATAAAGCCCATGTTCCACTTGAACACAAAACCAAGTCCCCCGTCATAGGGCGGCTTGGTCATCAGCGGATACGACGTCGATTCTTCGGCAATGGTGAGCGTGCCGGGATACCGGGTCAAGATCACGGAATTCAGCTTTTGCAGAAAAGCCACAGCGGAAGGGTCAATATTGCCCCCTTGTTCGTTTCGCACATATTCGCCTTCATTGCGGGCATAATCCAGATAGAGCATCGACGTCACCGCGTCCACGCGGATGCCGTCTATATGGTAGACATCAAAGAAAAACATGGCGCTGGAAACCAGGAAGCTGACCACTTCGGGACGTCCGTAGTTGAAGATCAGCGTGCCCCATTGCGGGTGATTGGCCTGCATCGGGTTCTGATGTTCATAAAGGCACGTGCCGTCAAACCGGGCAAGGCCGTGCGCATCTTTGGGGAAATGGGCGGGCACCCAGTCCATGATCACGCCGATTCCTTTGGCGTGCATCGTATCTACAAAATACATAAAATCCTGCGGCGTGCCGTAACGGCTTGTTACCGCGTAATAGCCGGTAACCTGATACCCCCATGAATCATCGAAAGGGTATTCGGTGACGGGCATGATCTCCACATGCGTAAATCCCATCTCCACAAGATATGCGGAAAGTTCATCGGCTACATCCCGCAGATTCGCAAAGTGATACCCCTCGCGTGTGCGCCATGATCCAATGTTCATTTCATAAATGGTCATCGGCCGGTTCAGCATGTTTTGTTCCGGGCGACGCTTCAGAAATTCCTCATCACGCCAATGGTACCCGCCAAGGCTCCAGACCTTTGAGGCTGTCGCCGGGCGAACCTCGGCATGAAACGCAAACGGGTCGGACTTGAGGACAGTTTGTGAATCGAATCCGTTGATCTGATACTTGTAACAGTCCCCGTCCTTAAGCCCCGGGATAAACGCGGCAAACACGCCGGTATCGAGTCTTTCCATCCGGTTTTTCGAAGCATCCCAGCCATTGAAATCCCCCACAACGCTGACCTGCCTGGCATTGGGCGCCCAAACCAGAAAACGGTGCATACCGAGTTCATCCAAGCGGTGACACCCGAAGGTGGCATAGGCCTGCTGCGCCTCTCCGATGTTGAACAGGTAAATCTCATCTGTGTTGATGTATTGCTGATCGTCGTTCATTTCACACACGCATTATTTACAGAGATCGGATGATTCCATCGCGGCCGTTGCCGCCTGTTTTAACCCAAACGGCCAAATAACCTTGTCACGTCTGCCAGCTTCCGCGCGGTTTTTTCGTCAAACTGGCCGGGCAGCAGCCGCCACTGCCAGTTTCCCTGCGATGTCTGCGGACGGTTCATACGCGCGGACGAGGGCAGTCCGAGAATATCCTGCATCGGAATGATGCACCCATCCGCGACGGAACCCATGGCGAGACGGATCAGCTGCCAGTGCACACGCGGTTCATTCACGCCATCCAGGTAGGCATCCAGAAAAGTTCGTTCGGCCGGAGAAAGCCCGCTGTACCATCCCATCGTCGTATCATTGTCATGCGTTCCCGTGTAAACCACGCAGTTTTTCTCATAGCGGTGCGGAAGGTAAATACTGCCGCCATCCGGAGAAAAAGCGAAATGAAGGACCTTCAAGCCAGGAAAACCGGTCGCGCGGAGCAGATCAAAGACCCCGGGCGTAAGATAACCCAAATCCTCTGCAATCAGCGGCAGATCACCCAATATATTTTTTATTTGGCTGAAAAAGTCCAGCCCCGGACCGGGAATCCATTGTCCCATTGTGGCGTTTTTTGCGTCAGCAGATATCGCGTAGTAGGCTTCAAACGCGCGGAAGTGGTCGATCCGCAGGTAATCATAAAGGGATCTCTGATGATCAATCCGTTTAATCCACCACGAATAACCAGTTTTTTTCAGTTCACCCCAGTCATAGAGAGGGTTTCCCCAAAGCTGCCCCGTTTCCGAAAAGTAATCCGGTGGACAACCCGCGACCCGTTCTTGTTTATCCAGNNCCTTTACCGTTTGCATACTTGCGCAACGCATCCCACTGCCGGAAGAAGAGATATTGAACAAATATGTGATAATGAATCTCTTTTTCCAGACGCGACTCAGCGGTTTTTAAAGCGGCAGACTTTCTTTGCGCCAGATCATCGGGCCATTCATGGAATGATTTCATTTCATTGGCACTCTTCAACGCCATATACAGCGCAAAGTCATGTATCCAGCCTTCGTGCTTTTTTTTAAATTCATCGATCTGATCGGCAAGACGTGAGGCACTGTCATCATATGCAAGATGAAGTACCTGCGGCCTGCCGATATATTGCGCGTAATAATCCACCGAACACGGATCAGACCCGAAAAGATCGTCACACATATCCAGTGCGTCTCGGGACAGCAGGCCTTCATGATACAAATCGTCAAAATCGATAAAATACGGGTTGCCCGCAAAGGTACTGAAAGTCTGATACGGTGAGTCGCCAAATCCCGTTGGCGAAATGGGCAGAACCTGCCAGTAAGTCTGCGCGCTCATCTGCAGCCTGTCTACAAATTCACGCGCACCTTGCCCAAGTGTTCCGATGCCAAACCGACCGGGCAGCGAAGATATGCCCAGCAATATGCCGCTTCCTCTTTTCATGGGTAACATCATACATGAGTTTGGCATTCATGACTATACGAATTTATGCTTCCGCAGATCTTCAACACAGGCACCTTTTCATGATACAGAAAACCATTCAAACGAAGAAACGGTTAGCCGATACAGATGATGAAAAAGCAATAAAAAAAGGACTTGTCAAATCGACAAATCCTTAATTTTTTTAATTGGTAGGCGGTGCTGGGATTGAACCAGCGACTTCTACCGTGTGAAGGTAGCACTCTCCCGCTGAGTTAACCGCCCAAGTGGCGATTGCTATAGCTTAAAGCTCACCGCATTTCAAGCAAAAAGAATCCCTTCAATCAAAGCATGAAAACATTGAAAGAGGAAGCATTGCCGCTGACCCTCCCGCCATTCACGTATCTTAAAATGGCGGAAGGGTTCGAGCGACGCTTTCAGCTTGGCGCTGGAGGGGTTTTCTAACTACAACATTTCATAAATAGCGGCTGCACCCATGCCGCCGCCGATACACATGGAAACGATACCGCGTTTTCCTTTGCGCCGTTTCAGTTCATGCAGCAACTGAGCGGTCAACTTGGCGCCGGTGCATCCCAACGGATGACCAAGCGCAATCGCTCCGCCATTGGGGTTGATGTCGCCTGCCCAGTAGCGGTCTTCGATGCCGATTTGGCGGCAGGAGTAAATAGCCTGTGATGCAAACGCTTCATTGATTTCATATACATCAATGTCTTTTGGCGTCAAACCGGCCATTTTCAGAACCTTGGGAATCGCGTAAGCGGGGCCGACTCCCATTTCATCCGCTCCACACCCGGCAACCGCGAAATATGCCAGTCTGGCCAGAGGCTTCAATTTCAATTCCTTCGCTTTTTCCGCCGACATCAAAAGCGAGAAAGCAGCGCCGTCGGTCATCTGTGAAGAGTTAGCCGCGGTGCAGTTTCCGCCTAAACGGAAAGGCGATTTCAATTTGGCCATATTTTCCAGTGTTACCGGCCAACGCACACCATCATCCATGTCAAAAGTAACCGTTTCACGAATACGTTTACCATTTTTAATTTTATATTTGAAAGCCTCAATGGGAATAATCTCATCCTTGAATTTTCCGGCTTTGATGGCTTCATGAGCGCGGCGATTGCTTTCCACACCCATCTTATCCATATCTTCACGGGAAACATTATAACGTTCGGCGACATTTTCCGCCGTGTTGCCCATGTTGATCCAGACATTTTGCATACTGCCGTCAAATTTCCAATCCGGATTCGGACGCATGGCAGTGCCGCCCATGGGAATATGGCTCATGGTTTCGCAGCCGCCGGCAATGATGATATCCGACCAACCGGCGCGGATTTTAGCTGTGGCGTCGGCAATAGCCTGAACACCGGCCGAGCAAAAACGGTTTACGGTCATACCGGAAACACTGATGGGCAAGCCTGCTCCCATAGCAATCGTTCGCCCGAGGATCATGCCCTGCTCGGCTTCGGGAAACGCACAACCCACGATCAAATCATCTATTTCTTCAGGCTTTACTTCAGGAACCCTGGCAAGCAGGCCTTTGACTACCTGGATACCATAGGCATCCGACCTTGTTGCGGCAAGGCCGCCTCTTTTATAACGGCCGCCTGGACTTCTTACGGCTTCAACAATTACAGCATCACTCATGATTTTCCTCCTTCATTTCTAGAAGGCGCGGAGGCTTCTTTGTAGCTGTTTTTTCAAACCGCCGCGCTCATTGTTTCATGTTAATTAGTTGCGCAACGGCTTGCC
>DFZJ01000153.1 GCA_002382045.1 Syntrophaceae bacterium UBA4059 | reverse complement strand
GCTTCCAGTTTGAGTTCTTCCAATCTTTTATGCAACCGTCCTTGTAAATTATCGGCTCGTTTTCTGGCTTCGCCGGAATTGAGCCGGGCGTTTGGTTTTCCTGCCTGCTCCTGAAGTTTAAGTTCTTCCGCACGATGGTCCCAGTAATTGATTTCCTTGGTCAATCGATCTTTTACCGCCGCTTCCGTTTTGGCAATCAACCTAAGCTTGTTTGCCTTCACTTCCGACAAATGCTCTGGAACGACGTTTGCCACGGCATGTTTTTGTGCTGTCTGTTCCAATTCGTGGGTGATCCATGCGCATTCCGGACGGCTGAGAATTTCCTCAGGACCGGGTTCATCTTCCCTGAGCGGTCGATAATCAAGATAGGGAGCATAATTCATGTGCCGTGCCTTGCCCTCGGCGTCAAGCTCTACATAGAGCATGCGTTTAGAAACAACGCGCCGTTCCCCTGTGCGCGTCAGTGTGGCGTCCTGAATGGCATGTTCGAGGTAAAAAAGAACGCGGGGCTGTGCACCGTCATCTTTATCATCCACCAGTATTGCGCCTCTCTTCAAAAGATCGCGGTGCCGCTCAAGGGTCAGGTCGATAACGGAATCCAGGAGGGGATGTCCCGGGCAGATAAAAGCGGCAAGCGGCTGACCTTGTGGCGCTGTCAGCAGTTTTTCAAATACAATCCGCTCATAACGCGGCATCACTGGTTCACGAATCCCGATCAGCCGGTCGCGATTTCTGACGGGCGCCGGAACATGGGTGATTTCATATCGCTTGGATTCGCGCTGTTTGGCCTTGCCGCCCAGGTGATGGAAGGCTTCCAGGAAAAACGATTCAATATAATACGGTTGCAGACGCCTGGCTTCCGCTCGTTCCATGGTTTCCCGAATACTAAATACGCGGCTGACATCCATCGTATCATGAACCAGCGCATGCTCATCCAATAATTCTCGAATATGGCTCTGGTCAAGCGCCTTATCGACTATCGTTGTCAAATAGGCTTGGACTTCCGGTTTTTCACCATACCGGACGGCCTCAATGAGCAGCTCACGCAGTGTTTTTCCTTCAAACTCCAGCTTGCCCAATACATCGAATACTTGCCCGCCCAGCGATTGACGCGCCTGCTCAAGCTTATCGAGCAGCTTGCGATAAACATCACCTTCACGGGTTTCTTCAGCGACAAGGTTCCAGAGATGACAAACTTCCGTTTGCCCAATACGGTGTATGCGTCCAAAGCGCTGTTCAATACGGTTGGGATTCCACGGCAGGTCATAATTGATCATCAAGTGGGCTCGTTGCAGGTTGATCCCTTCGCCGGCGGCATCGGTTGCCAATAAAATCTTCACTCTGGGATCATGTTTAAAGGCTTCCTGTTCTTTCGCACGAGCTTCCCGTCCTATGCCACCGTGAATGATGGCAATCGCGTCTTTTTCCCCCAGCAATGTGCTGATGCGACTTTCCAGATAATTCAGTGTGTCCCGATGTTCGGTGAAGATAACCAGTTTCTGATGTGGTGAAGGGGTGGGTGGCGGTATCTGACCTGCTCCGTAAGGCGGCGTCGATTCGGCAACACATCCGGGCGTCATGAATATTTCACCCAATAATTTTGATAATTCGCACCATTTTGTGTCTGTACCGTTGCGGCGGATGTTGAGCGCTAAGAATTCCAGATTTTTAAGTGTCTCTATTTCCGCTTTTAACTCAACAATAGACCGCGCCGCAGTCGCTTGGTCGAGGATTTCTTCTTCTGCCTCCTGGACTTCATTGTCCGGCGCGTCTTCCAAATCCTCTACGTCTTCCGCATCCAATGTCCGAAGGGCCGGATCCAAAATTGGCGCTTTTTTACCGCCGCGTTGCAATAATTCCAGTTCACGCAAACGGCTTTCCAGCCTTTCCCGGCGGCGACGTAGTGATTGATAGATGGCCTCAGGCGATGAGGCCAACCGTCGCTGCAGGATGGTCAGGGCAAACCCCACGGTTCCGGAACGTTTGTCGTTTTCCAGTGCTTCCGCACGGTTGAATTCCTCGCGAACGTAATCCGTAACGGCCTTATACAGTTGAGCTTCGGCATCGGAGAGTTTGTAAGGCACGGTATAGGCGATCCGTTGCGGAAATAATGGCGTTCCGTCAAATTTAAGAAGATTTTCTTTGACCATACGGCGCATCAAATCGGAAACATCCTGGACATGAACACCGTCGCGAAAACGTCCTTCAAATCGGTCGCCATCCAGCAGTGCCATGAACAACTGGAAGTCCGTTTCTTTGCCGTTGTGCGGGGTGGCCGTCATAAGCAGGAAATGCCGGGTAACCGTCGAAAGAAGCTGTCCGAGCCGGTAGCGTTTGGTGTATTTCGTGTCCCCGCCGAAAACGGTGGCGGACATCTTGTGCGCTTCGTCGCAGACAACAAGGTCCCAGCGGCAATCAGGAGCCTGGAGCTTTAACTGGACNNCGTTACGCGCCAGCTTGTCGAGCCGGGCAATCACCAGGTCGGTTTCCATAAACCAGTTGCCGGTGCGTGCAGCCTCCAGTTTATCATTGGTGAGTATTTCAAATGGAATGTGAAAGCGACTCCAGAGTTCGTCCTGCCATTGTTCGGCAAGACTTCCGGGGCAGACAATCAGGCACCGCTGCAAATCGCCGCGGGCGATCAGTTCTTTGATCAGCAATCCTGCCATAATGGTTTTTCCGGCGCCAGGATCATCGGCCAGCAGATAGCGCAGAGGCTGCCTTGGCAGCATGGATTCATAAACAGCCGTTATCTGATGCGGCAGCGGTTCAACAATGGATGTATGAATGGCAAGCAATGGAT
>DFZJ01000184.1:1199-3289 GCA_002382045.1 Syntrophaceae bacterium UBA4059 | reverse complement strand
ATCCACCATCCACCATCCACCATTCCCCATCCACCCCCGCACTTAACATTGACATATTTTCCGAATATGGTATCAAGGTGACCGCATGATTTATTCAACGTTGCTTTTTGGATGGATTCCTTATGGAAAAATTTTTCTCCCCTGCATCCATTGCCGTGATCGGCGCCAGCAGTCGCGAAGGCAGTCTGGGCAGTCATCTTGTCACCAATCTGCGTTACGGTTACACTGGCCGTATTTATCCCGTCAATCCCAATTATCGGCGCATTCAGACCCTGCCTTGTTATGCAACCGTGGAAAAAATTCCCGGCCCGGTGGATCTGGCCATCATCATTGTTCCCGCTCCCGCCATACCTGAAGCACTCGCCGCCTGCGGGCGCAAAGGCATCCGGCGCGTCATCATTGAAAGCGCCGGTTTTGCCGAAACAGGCAAAGAGGGCCGCCTGCTGCAGGAGCGCTGTCTTTCTGTCGCCCGCGCGGCCGGTATCCGCATCTGGGGGCCCAACTGCATGGGCCTGGTGGACATCCCGAAGAAATACTTTTTTACCTTCATGCACCCCAATATCTACAAAGACGGCTTGATTGACGGACGTATCTCCATGATCGTGCAAAGCGGCATGCTGTCGGCCGGATTTCTGACCGACCTGATGAGCGAGCGGGCCATCGGTGTCGCCAGGGTCTGCTCCATCGGCAATAAAATGGACATCGATGAATGCGATGTGCTGGAATACCTGCTGGCAGACGACGAGACGGACGCCGTCGCTCTTTATCTGGAGTCGATCGCGCGGGGGCGCAAATTTCTGGAGCTGGCGGACCGGGCAAAAAAACCGATCGTCCTGCTGAAAGGCGGGAAAAGTATATCAGGGGCCAAAGCGGCGCTTTCCCACACCTCCAGTCTGGCCGGCAACGCCCGTCTGCAGAACTCGCTTTTGTCGATGGCGGGTGTAGCCATAGCCCACGATTTTCAGCAGATGATGGAAATTGCCCGCGCGCTGGCCACCATCAAACAGACCCCCGCCGGCTGCCGGACGGCTATCTTGACGTTCAGCGGCGGCGCGGGCATTCTGTCCTGTGATCTCATTGAACAGCAGGGACTGCGGGTTGCGGAACTTTCCCCGTCCACAAAAAAAGAACTGGCTTCCGTATTTCCCGACTGGCTTCCCGCCTCCAATCCCGTGGACATGTTTCCCGCCTTTGCGCTGAAAGGCCCCCTCGCCGCCTATGAAGGCGCATTTGCCGCCGTGGTCAAAGATCCGCAAGTCGATGTCATTTTTCTGCACTATATCGTCGGTGTCTATCCCAACCACGCCCGGTTGAGACGCTTCAAGGAAGCGGCCGATCGGGAGGGGAAAGTTTTAATCCTCTGGGTCATCGGCCGTCGTGAAGCGCTTCGGGTCTTCAAGCGGGAAGCGGCGGAATGTGCGATCCCTGTGCACGGCGAATTGTACCGTGCGGTCGAATGCCTCGCGTATGCCTCACGCTGCGCGCCGCGCACAAAAACACCGCAACTGATTTCCAACAGGAAACACAAACTGCCGCCCAAAGCCGCATCCATTCTTGCAGCCTGCCCCGAAAACATCTGGGATGAATATGACAGCAAGCGCCTGCTCAAAACTTACGGCATCCCGGTGGTGGAAGAAAAGATCGTCCCATCAGCCGCCGGCGCGGTATCAGCCGCCCGGCGGACAGGCTACCCCGTTGTCCTCAAGGGACTGGCCAAAGGGCAGGTGCATAAAACGGAATCAGGACTGGTTTGCCTGGACATCAGGACGCCTTCCGCACTTAAAATAGCCTATGCCCATCTTTCATCCCGCATGAAAGGCAAAGGAAGAATTCTGCTGCAGCGTCAGATGCCCATCGAATACGAATTAATTGCCGGCATGGTGCGTGACCCGCAATTCGGCCCCTGCGTCATGTTCGGTCTGGGCGGAATATTTTCCGAACTGCAAAAGGACGTCGTCTTCGCGCCCGCGCCGCTTGCCACGTCAACGGCGAAGGAACTGATCCAGCGCATCTCGGGGAAAAAACTTCTTCAGGGCTTTCGCGGCGGAAAACCGCTGGATATGAAATGGATGGCCAATATACTGGTAAAC
>DFZJ01000184.1:0-1095 GCA_002382045.1 Syntrophaceae bacterium UBA4059 | reverse complement strand
CACGGTTCACGGTTCAGCGGTTCATTATCTTGACGATATGTCTATCTATGTATATAAAGCCAGGGAGGGTTTGTTATGTATGCAAAAGTTCAAAGTTGGGGTGGCAGTCAAGGAATAAGACTACCCAAAAAAATAATTGATATGATGGGAATTCACCTTAATGACTCGGTGGAATTAATTGTTGATAGAGACAGGATCATCATTCAGAAGCCTAAAAAATATGATCTTAAAACCTTGTTTTCCGGCTATACCGGTGAGAAACCGGAAGAGTTTTGGGATGGTCCGAAGGGAAGAGAGGAATGGTAATGTATATTCCAAAACAAGGCGATATCATCTGGATTGACTTCAATCCGCAAAAAGGCCACGAGCAAGCCGGTCATCGCCCGGCATTAGTTTTGTTCTGTTGGAACAAATAAAAGCCTTAGACTATTCTTCTCGCAATGCAAAGTGTACTGATCGAGTTTCCGATGAATATTTAGACGATATCTTACAACACCTTAATTCTTTTTTTTAGACGAAACGTTGTTAACTTAAATGGATTGAGACAGGCGGGATACGATAGTATTCATGTCCGTGATTATGGAATGCAAAGTGCGTCCGATACAGCGATATTGGAACGGGCTCTACATGAAAATCGCATAATTGTTTCAGCGGATACCGATTTCGGAACTTTACTTGCGCGCAGCACGGAAATCAAACCTTCCTTCATTTTATTTCGGGGCATGACAACGCGCCGACCAGACACACAGTTGCAAATCCTGTTAGCAAACCTGTCAGATCTAAAAGAATTTCTGGAAAATGGTTGTGTTGTTGTTTTTGATCAAAATAGAATTCGTGTGCGCAACTTGCCGATAGGCGTTTGACCATATATTTTATGTCTGCCGCAGGCCGGCACTGAAAAGCGTTCCCATATTTCCCCACCGCGTCATTCCGGCAGTGTTATTACCAATGATCCCGAAATCAGCAAATCCAGATTTATCAGAAGTCTGCCTGGCGCGTAGCTCGTCGTTCGTGGCTCGTGAACCCCTGAACCGCTGAACCGCTGAACCGTTGAACCGTTGAACCGTTGAACCGTTGAACCGTTGAACCGCTTGT
>DFZJ01000126.1 GCA_002382045.1 Syntrophaceae bacterium UBA4059 | reverse complement strand
TTTGGCAGAAAAGCCTTCCCCGCAATGTCCATGGCTGTTTTCAGCGCATATTTTTTTGCTACTTCCTTGGCTACTTCCTCGATAACATCCGCCGCCGTCATCCCCTCCGCCAATTTCCCAGCCCCGCCGATGAAATAAGACCCGACCGCATGCGCGATCAACTCTGTATACTCATAATTCTTTTGATAGTCGGCATCCGACATCAATCCAACGTCGTTCATCACTTTTTGAACAACCGTTCCAATGCTTGTTCCTAATGCGTCAGCCATCTGAGCAATGGGGTTATCTTTAGCGGCGAAAAGACTTTCTTTAATTCCGCCGAGAATATCACCCTCAGCAATTCCAGAAAATAAGCTATAAAATCCGCCAGTAGCCACATTCAACACGTCTGTAATTGTCGTGCCAGATAGAATTTTGATTGACGCAATAACCGCATCTGATATACCACCTGTTAGCACACTTAATGCTGTACCAAAAATACCATCAAAGAAACCACCACCATCCTGGCCAATATCATCATGTAGGGTTCCAGCATTAACACGCTGCAATTTTCCGGACTTATCCAGATAATATGTTCCGTAAGTCCTCCACAGGTCGTTTTCATTTGTAGCAATTTGCTGTCTGTCTAATACTGTTATGGGCTGATAGGCATTTGCCTTGATTTGCGCCAAGATCGAGTCCAGCGTATTTGGTTGCATCTGGTCATACGTGCCCGGATTACTGTGCATACCGTATGTGTAAATGGCGCTGGAGCCTTGGTTTGTCGCTTTAATTATTTCCCATAGCGCCTCTTCGGCTGTCAGTGGCNNTCAACCGGCCCCCCATCGGCATATCCTCTCGGCTTCTGCCCCGTCTGTCTCATGTATTCCAGAGCGCCAACGGTTTCTTGATTGACGGCGGAACGCGGCATGACATACTCGCCGGGCGACAACATGGCCGGGATGGTATCATTCGCGTAGGAGTCCGCGCCGGGATTCAGACCACCCATTAAACCGCCGTGGGCCAGCGGAACCATGCTCTCCGCGTAGTCAGAGCTAAAGAACCAATCAGCGGCGTAACCCAGCACCTTTCCGACGGCACCGAGGACGGCTCCAGCACCCTCAGTCCACGTGGCGTTGAAAGACATCGTGATCTTGCTCAATGCGGCTTCAACGATCATCTTTGCCAGCGCGTCAGCAAATGACTTCATGATGGCGTCGGTGAACGTGGTGAAGTATTCCGTGGCGCTCTTTAACTGCCCCTTGTAGGCGTCAAAGAACACGCTTCCCATTGTCCTCGAGGCATTGTCAGAAAATGATTTGACGGTGTCAATCCCGACCTTGCCCCAAGATGTTTGTTTCGCTGTAATGTCTTTAAGCCCGGCCTTCACGCCGGCAAAGAATGAATTTGAATATTCAGCTTTCTTAAGTTCCGCTTTTCGGGTTTCCTCTGCGGCCCAAGCAGCGATTGCAATCTCATTGACCCCAAGCGCCCTTAGATCAATTTTCTTCTGCTTTATCATTGCAAGCGAGGCGTTGTAATTTTCTGTCTCGTAGCCGCGCAAATCTTTATAAAGTTCTGTTTCGGCTTTCCGTCTTTCATCGCCACGCTTGATATTTTCCTCAGTCAGTTTGACGCCTAACTCCGCCTCTGCCTTCATTGCGGCTTCAGCGTCATCGGACGCCTTGCGCCACATTTTGAAGGTTTCGTCTTCCTGTTTCTGATTGGCGATGGTGATTTGATCGGCTTTCCATTCGGCAACGAGGACGTCGTTCTGCGTCTTTCGCAGCCATTCCTTTTCTTCGCTTTCAATCCTGGCCATCTCTTTTTCAAAGGTGGTTTTATTGATTTGATCTATATCAACATTGGCCTTGCGGATTGCCTCTGTGAGCTGCTTTGTCGCGGTTTCCCTTGCGGTTGCGGCCTTCTTTTCCTCTGCGGTCATTGCGTTGGATGTGTTCTTTGCGGCGGCGGCCTGCGCTTTCATCATTTGCAGATTTGCTTCACCGGCCTTTTCTTGCGCCGTTGCCACTTTATCAATGTCTTTGTAGATTTGCTCTTTGGAGTCTTTGACCGTATCGTCTATTTCGGACAGGTCTTTCTTTAATTTATCAAACCCGCCCGATCCGAATATGGCACCGGAAAAAATGCTAACGGCAATCGTTGACGCCTTGTCAACAAAACCGAATAGCTCTACCGATGTCATTTTAAGGCCGCCGACAAAGGCGGTTATATATGGCGCGAGTAATGAGATCCCTTGCGCCATGTCAGCAAAAACGGGCATTATGGCGTCGCCAACAGTCGCCTTTGTTTCAAACATGGCGTTGTTCATTCTGTTGATTGCGGCCTGCCCGCCTTCTGCTGCCTCAACCGCCGCCGACCCGTATGTCTTATGCAGTTGTTCTGCCAATTTCGGCAATACATCGGCGGACATTAACTTGCCTTCCTGCATCTGCTTCAACAGCTCTTGCGTGGTCAAACCCATCGCGTCGGCTGTTAATTTAACAGCACCAGGCAGCCGTTCACCTAACTGACCGGATAATTCTTCGGCGCTGATCTTGCCCTTGGACATCATCTGTGACAGAGCAAGGAAAATGCCGTTTGCTGATTCGCCGGGGAGCTTTAAGGCCGTGACCGCCTCTGACACCCCGCTGAATACTTTTCTTGCGCCTTCGCCTTCAAGGGTTGTGTTTTTTGTTGCTGCGGCAAATTTGGCGTATGCAAGCCCGGTTGATTCGAGGTTAAGTCCAAGCCGCTGGGATTCGCTGCGAACATAGTCAAATGCAACCGCCGCGCCTTGGGATGATCCGGTAACGGCTTTCAACGATGATGTGATTTGCTCCATTTTAAGAGACGCATCAATCATCTCTTTCGCGGCATACCCGACGGCAATGAGGGACGCGGCGTATGCTTTCCAGTTTTCTTTCGCGTCTTCAAGAAACTTTTTCTGCTTGCCGAATTGCTGTTCGTTGAGGCGGTTTAACTGATCGTTCTTCGCTTGCTCTGCCCGGATGATGTCGTTCGCCGTGGCCTGGGAGCTGTTCTTTATCATCTCAAAAGAGTTGTTGATCTTTTGACGCATCAAGTCCATTTCGGCGCTTGACTTCACTCCGAGATTTTTAAAGTTCTGTTCAATGTTTAAAGTTGTAGTTGTCGCATCCTGAAGAAGTTTTTGCTGCGACTTCAGATAACGGCTGGAATCTAAATCAATTTCTGCAAATATCGTTCCAACAGACCCGGCCATNNTTCATTTTTACCGTGCCATATTCTATAAAATGAGCATAATATGGGCCGTCCTTCTTTCTATTCCCGGCATAGACGCGGATGTTTCTGCGTGGATCGCCCTTCAGTCTCGTGACCCGTATCGAATCCTTCAGCTTTCCACTAGCAACAGGGACGCGCTGTCGCGCACCGGCCGCGATAACCTCGGCAGCTTTTTCGAGTCTGTCCATCCCGGCTGTTATGATTTCACCGTCAAACCTTTTCGGGTTCCAGTTGCTAACTCTCATCATTTCCGTCCTTGATATTCTCAAGCCACCACCGGGACAACTTCAAGACGCCCTCAAAACAACGCCGCTTGTCCCTGATCTCGTAAAGCTCCATCGCCGCATGTACGGCCAGATGGTTGATGTCCACGGGGCCTCTCGGCCCCATGATGACTTGATACTGCGTCAAAAAAAATATCCTTATCGCATCTTCATTTTCTTCCACCGCGTCCACGCGGCATGATTGACACGGGGCCTCACCGGGTGGATTCCTTTCTGCGTACATCCGCCGACATGCCGCACAAATCGGGCCGTATTCCATTGCCCAACTCGCGGCATCTATCAGTTTTTTTCAACCGCCTCCGCCTCACTTTTTTCACTCCCGGCCAACACCCTCAGGCAATGGCCGATGAATAAGTCAAACTGTTCGATCTTCATCAACTTGATCTTGTCGGCGCGGTTGCATTCAATCGGCTTGCCGTCCGCCCATTTTGCGTTTTTTATGCCGGTGATAAGATA
>DFZJ01000160.1:2689-4654 GCA_002382045.1 Syntrophaceae bacterium UBA4059 | reverse complement strand
GCAAGCTGGGCAGGCGATACAGGCGAGCATAGCCCGCAAAAACTCTCAGCGATTATCGACACGACGCCCGTGTGGAAGCCGGTAGTCGAAGCTCTGGAAAATCTGGCGCCCGGCGGCAGGCTGGTGGTCAACGCCATCCGCAAAGAGGAAACGGACAAGGATCAGTTGCTTTGTCTCGACTATCCGCTGCATCTGTGGCAGGAAAAAGAAATTAAAAGCGTGGCGAATGTCGCGCGTCGCGACATTGAAGAATTTCTGGCACTCGCCTCGCGCATTCCCATCATCCCCGACATAGAGGAATATCCATTTGCCGACGCCAACCGGGCGCTTGCGGAATTGAAGGCGGGCATCATCCGTGGTGCTAAAGTATTGATAATGGATTAGCCCGGGCCACGCGATACGTCTCAACTTCCCGCCTGCCAGCTTGCCATATATTCCCATGATTTGATCGGCGGCGCGGAATCTTCCTGACGCCAGTTTCCGGCAAGTCCCGACTCCTTGACCGTTAATTCAAAGTGGCACATGGCGATGCCGATATCGATTTCCTGCAGGGAAACGTCACGCGTGTGGCGGTATCCGAAGGCTCGCGATAAATAAAATAAAAAAGTATTCCGGCCCGGTTCATAGACGATTCGCCAGGGCTGTTTATTGGAGGCTGAAGGCGCCAGACGGACGTTTTCCAGCGCTTCACGGTATGCGCCTGCTTCTTCGGGGGTAAGTGGGGTTGGGATACTGCCGTTAAAGAAAAGGGCGGACCAGGGCCTTCGGTGGTCGGAGCCGGCGATGCCGCGCATGACGCGTTCCGTCAGGCTGCGGCGCCTCGCTGCATAGCCTACGGGAGAAATGGTTGGCAACAGTTCGTTCCGGTGCATTCCCGCCGCCCGTCCAAAGGCGCTGATCGCAAAAGTGCCTCCCAACCAGCAAGTATTCAATCCCATCCCGGCGGCTTTCAATATAAGTTTTTCCTTGCAGTATCCGTAATCCTGGGTCGCCATTGGCGCGGGACTGATCATGCCGGCCAGATACCAGTGTGCGTTTTTAATCACACCATAGGTTCCCAGTTTTTTCCAGTCATCGCGGGAAACCGTGTCCATCGAAATCAAAACGAAGCGCGGGCTGTTCCCGAAAGGTCCCTTTTGAGGGGCGCTGACTATTTCCCGAAAACTCTGCAAAACGGACGCTTCGATTGGATCGCCCGAATAAGACCGGCACGAATAACGCTTTTGAATGATTTCCGTTATGGATGTCAAAAGGCCTCCTGAAAAATGTTATTGGCAAAATCGTGCAGGTATTCTATACTAATCTTCAGAAAATTCACATTAAATCATGAACCCCATGAGGAGCAATAATGAAACTGGCCACCGTAGAACAAATGCGAGGAATGGATCGTTACGCGATCGAAAAACTGGGAATTGCCGAAGAGATACTGATGGAAAACGCGGCGCTGGCGGCGGTTGCGCTGCTTGCGAAGGAATTCGGTATACGCGGCAGGAAGTTTGTTATTTTCTGCGGGGCGGGCAACAACGGCGGCGACGGACTGGCTGTGGCGCGCCTGATTATGTCCGCAGGTGGCCAGGCAAAAGTCCTGCTGACGGCTTCTCCCAGGAAATACAGCGGCGCGGCCAAAACAAATTACGACATTTTGTGCAACTTGTCCGGCGATATCCAACTGTTGACCAGAGCCGATGAAGCCAGAGTGGACACCTTTCACTGTGATGCCGTTGTGGACGCAATTTTTGGTACGGGACTGGATCGCGATGTCCGGGGTCTGGCGTCGGATGTCATTGCGCTCATTAATGAATCCGGGCGGCCCGTTTTGAGCCTGGATATCCCCTCCGGCATTTCCGGCGATACGGGAAGGGTGATGGGTATTGCCGTCAGGGCTTCGCATACACTTGCTTTCGGCTTGCCGAAAATCGGCAATCTGCTCTATCCCGGCTACGAACATTGCGGTGTGCTTTCCGT
>DFZJ01000160.1:0-2642 GCA_002382045.1 Syntrophaceae bacterium UBA4059 | reverse complement strand
CCGTATTTTTCCGCCATGTCGTTTTTAAAAGCGGGCGGCGGCTACGCCAGGCTTGCAGCGCCGGCGTCGATTATTCCTTTTATCGCGCAGTCCGGCCGTGAAATCGTTTATCTCCCGCAGCGGGAAACAGCAGCGTTCAGTTTGTCGCTCAAGTCCAAGCCGGAATTGCTGGCCCTGGCGGACAAGGCGGACATGGTGGTGATCGGTCCCGGCTTGTCCCTGCAGGATGAAACAACAAAGCTGGTCCGCGAGTTGTCTTCGGTCATTGCAAAACCGCTGTTGATTGACGGAGACGGTTTAACGGCTATTGCCGAGCGGCCGGAAATATTACTCAAGAGAAAAGCAGCAACGATTCTGACGCCTCACGCGGGCGAAATGGCGCGTCTGGCCCGCAAAACCGTGGCCGAGGTGAATGCCGACAAAATCAGTATTTTACGGGAGACGGCTGAAAAAATGAACGCTACGGTGGTTTTCAAAGGCGCACATTCGCTGATCGGTCTTGCAGACGGACGGGTGTATGTCAATTTAAGCGGCAATCCGGGCATGGCGACCGCAGGAAGCGGCGACGTCCTGACCGGCTGCATTGCGGCTATGCATGGGTTGGGTTTAAGTCCCGAACTGGCAACGCGCAAAGGCGTTTTCCTGCATGGCTATGCCGGAAACCTGGCTGCGGCGCAGAAAGGCGAGGATGGCATCGTGGCGACGGATATTCTGGAACAAATGCCTGCGGCGTTAAAGGACGATCGCGCCTCCGTGGTTGCTGAAAAATATTTTGCGCCGCCTGTGATTTGACAGAGGCTCAAAACATGCTTCATTAATAGCTAAGGAGTTGATCCATGCGTGAGGATATTTTATCGCTGCAGTCTAAAATACAAGAGCTGACGGTGGAAAATGAGCAGCTTAAGCAAATCCTGGCCATGGGAGATACGCTCTGCATGGAGCGAAACCTCGATAAGCTGCTGCCTCTGATGATGAAGGAAATTTCATCCCTCCTTGATGCGGATCGCAGCACCCTTTTTCTTATGGACTGGGAGCGCAGGGAACTCTGGACAAAATTTGCCGAAGGCCTGGATAACGATCGTATTCGCATCGGAATAAAAATGGGGCTGGTCGGATTGTGCATCATCACGAAAAAGATTGTCAATGTTGCCTACGCCTATGATTCACCCTATTTCAACAGGGAAATCGACGAGCGGACGGGATTCCGCACGGAAAGCGTTCTTTGCGCCCCCGTTTTCAATCAACACCAGGAGATCATCGGCGCAGTGGAATTCCTCAACAAAAGAAGCGGTGTTTTTACCAAGGAGGATGAAGATAAGATAACCCAATTTACCGACAACCTTAAAGACTTTGATCATTCCCGAACAACGGACCTCGATCGGGCCAAAGAGACCGTGCGGGCTTTTCGTGATGAACTGAAATGCGCGCGGTGTGCCCTTTTTTTTCTCAATCGTGGAAACGGAGAGATCCGTTCCGCCTTCGCGGATGCCATCGAAGGCTGGGACATCCTTTTAAATATGAATCTGGGCATTGCCGGGCTTGTAGCGCTGACCGCCGAGGAAATCATTATACCCGATGTCTATGAAGATTCCCGCTTCGACCGGAGCATCGATGAGCAGACAGGATACAGAACGCAGTGTTTGTTGTGTGTGCCATTGAAGACCATGTCGGGAGAAATCCTCGGGGTCATTGAAGTCATGAACAAGAATAACGGCACCTTTACCGCGACGGATATGGATCACCTGAAATCCCTGTCTTCCTACCTCAGCATGTTCCTGGAAAACGCCATCCTCTTCAACGAACAGACGAGGCAATTCCGGAGTGTTCTGGAAGTTCTGGCCGCGTCCATCGATGCCAAAGATTCGATGACGGCAGGCCATTCATCACGTGTTGCCGAATATACCGTGGGCATCGCGTCGGAATTGGGATTTAACGAAGACGACATTGATACGCTCAATGTGGCGGCCCTCCTCCACGATTACGGAAAACTCGGGACCGACGACTCTATCCTGAAAAAACCGGGACGATTAACCCCGGATGAGTTTGAGCATATCAAGGAGCATGTCGTCAATACGAGGAATATCCTGAACAAGATGACGTTCAGCCGGAAATACAAAGCCGTTCCTATCCTGGCGTCTCGGCACCATGAACGCCTTGACGGCAGCGGTTATTCGGAGGGGCTGACGGCGACGGAGATCCCCTTCATGTCCCGGATCATCGCTGTTGCCGATGTATTTGAAGCCCTGACCGCCCAGAGACACTATCGCGGCCCCCTCTCCGTCGAGGAGGCCTTCGCGATTCTGGATCAGGATGTTGGAACAAAGTTTGATGGTAACGTTGTCCGCGCCTTGAAAGCGTTCTACAAAAGAAATCATGCTTAAAAGCGCATCTGTAATTTCATGTCTTACGGGAAACCACATTGATCGAAGATGATTGGACATCCGGGTGGTATTGAAAATGCTGATGCCCATGAGGTTGAGTAATCTTTTACAAAATTAATCTTTGAGCTTTCCATAGACCTTCTTGAAGTCAATAAACGTCTCCCTTGGTAAAATAAGCTTGATTGCAAATGGGATTCATTGATCTAAAAAACGGTTAACTTGATATTCCATAGAGATTATATTCCTTTCATGGCATGGGAT
>DFZJ01000223.1 GCA_002382045.1 Syntrophaceae bacterium UBA4059 | reverse complement strand
TTCCTGGGACTTTGTTTTCGGCATTCTTTACGCCTACTTCTCCTTCTTTACCTTGTTCTGGCTGTTCCCTTACGCGGCCATGACGCTGCGTTCGCGTTCATGGATGACCCGCTGATACCGATTCTCTGAAAAACCTTTGACAATCGTTGGTAATTTGAATTAATTAGGAACATCGGTTCACAAGTAACGATATCATTCAGGAGAAATCATGATGGTAAAAGTCGATCTGGAAAAATGTATCGGATGCGGTGACCAGAACAATACAGGGAGACGACAGATGCAAGTTATGGCAATGATTCCCGGAAAAATAATCGATTTTCACGTTCATCTGTTTCCGGATAAGCTCTTTGACGCCATCTGGGATTCCTTTGTTAAAAATTATAACTGGAACATCATCCATAAATACTATTACCAGGAATGTATCACACGTCTGAGGGAAGGAGGCGTCGGAACGATCGTATTTTCCAATTACGCCCATCGCGCCGGTATCGCCTTTGGACTAAACGAATGGAACATAAAAATCCTTCAGGAATATGACGATCTTTACTGCTTCGCCGCGTATCACCCGGACGATAAACAAGCGCTGACAATGGCGGAGCGGCTTCTGGAAAATCCGAAGATACTCGGCTTCAAACTCCACCACCTTGTCCAGAATTTTTATCCGTTTGACGAGCGGCTCTTCCCTCTGTACGAGATGGTGATCAAAAAAAAGAAGCATCTGTTATTTCACGCCGGAACGGGCCCCGTCGGGAATCAATATGTCGGTCTTGCACCTTTCCTGAAGGTGCTCGAAAAATTCCCGGAACTGCCCGCAACCGTCGCCCACATGGGAGCCCATGAATATACCGGTTTCATCGGACTTTTGGACCGGTATCCGGGACTTTACCTGGACACTGCCTTTTGTTTTTTGCCACCGCCGTATGAAGGGTATCAACTGGGCCCCGATTATCTTGAAAAATATAAATCAAGAATTTTATACGGGTCGGATTACCCCTACCTGATAACGTCTCAGAATGCCGAGATCGAAAATCTGCTGNNATGGCCCTGATCCGTTCCCTGACGAAAAATTAGACCATGTACGGCCAGCTTATTGACGTATACCAGGTTGCGTTCAAAAAGTTACGTGCATCAAACGGTCATTGCGAGCAAAGCGAAGCAATCTCGGGTCGTTAGATTGCCACCCCCTCGTCAGGGGGCAAGCACAGACCGAGGGTCTGCTCGCAATGACGGACTGTGTTTCTTCTATTAATAACCCGCCACACAGATCCGGGTTAATGGCCCGCAAATGACTTGAATGCGACGTGGTATTCGTTTTTGCAAACAGCCCTATCGCTTTTCTCACACAATATCGAAATCTTTCAGCTGCTTTCTCAGCAAGTCAACTGCGGATTGCGCCTGCAGAAAAATATCCGCAGCTTTTCCGAAATCAAACATCCGCACTTCCTGGATTTCCTGCTGGATATAGACGTCAGGTTTTTTGTGCTTCATCTTTTCAGCAAGGGCCGACGTCTGCATGATATTGAAAGCCCCAAAAACCGATTCGAGGGCGCCGGGAATTTTATGATCGCCTTCATTGCGAACCTTGCTCACATCCACTGCTATGGTAAAATCAGCCCGCTCTAAAAGGTGATCGTAAGGCACCAGGTTGACGACGCCTCCATCGATGAAAACCCTGCCGGCAATGGACACCGGCGCAAAAACTCCCGACACGGCCATGCTGGCCTGGAGAGCGGGAAGCAGTTCTCCTGTTGCAAACACAACTTCTTGTGCGGTCCAATAGTCCGCGGCAATAACCAGAAGAGGAATATCCAACTCTTCAAAAGTCGGCTTCTTAATTTCACTGAATAGATATTCAATGAATCTCTGTGTTTTGATAAACCCGCCGCGCGACAAACCGGCAGAAAACGCCGGTATCCATTTCAGCAGGTCACTTTTCTTCGCCACAATGTCCCGCCAGGTGTCATCTTTTAAAATGAGATACCGGCTGATGCGTTCCCGGATTTCTTTCCCCGACATCCCGGAGGCATAGAGAGCCCCGATGATGGCGCCGACACTGGTTCCGGAAATAATGTCGGGTTTAATGCCCAGATCGTCGAGCGCTTCCAGAATAGGAACATGCGCCAGGCCCCGAACACCGCCGCCCCCCAAAGCCAAACCTATTTTCATCTCTTTTCCCTTTTCCAACAGAAGGTCAGCGGGTGAAATTTCGCTTTCGTGACCCCGATTGCTCGATGGATCTTTCCGGCTTGAACGATCGCTGCCGGTCAAATGACGTCCTCATTCCGGAAACGCCAAAACAGGAGCGCACCAAGAATCAGGACATAGATCAGAATATTAATGAACGGATAAATAGACAAAAATCCCTGGAAACCTTCCCCGCCGATCAACGAAGATGCAAACTGCCGGATGCCGGAAAGTTTCGGCCATAAATAGTAGACCATTTTCCCCATGGTCCAGTCCGACTGCGAACCGGACTGCTGCATCATCGCCTGCCCCATTGAACTCCGGCCGAGCGCGAATATCCCCTCGGCCACAAAACCGGCGATACCGATGCCCATCACGCAAAGAAAAGCAATGATATCGGGCATCAGGAGCGAAAAAAGAAGCACGGCAACAATGACAAAAAGCAGGTTGAAAGAGCAAAACAGCGAGGCAAGAAGGTATTCCGGCATGACCCCCTTCAAATTGATGGATGCGATGACGAACACGATGCTGTGCAGGATGAACATGAAGCTGCCCGATAAAACCCACAGGCCAAGAATCTTTCCCAGCACATATTGCCTGCGGGTTACCGGTTTGGACAGAATACAGGACTGCATCCCCTCATCCCGGTCGCGTTTGAATACGCGCATCGCCAGCAGAGCCGCCAGCAACATCGCTCCCGCGGCAATCATGTGGAAAATCACTTTGGACACCATCCGGATAATCATCTCGGCATCAAGCGCCTGTCCGTTCACCATGAAATTCCCGGAATAGCAGCTGCGAACCAGCAGGATGGCCAGGGCGCAGATCACCCCCATGACGATAAAGCTCTTCTGGCGTATTTCATCCGTCAGTGTATATTTTGCAATATGAACGATGGGGGAATATGTTTTCGGCATTTTCAATTCAACCTTTCACCAACCGGACAAACACATCTTCCAGCGTATCACCATTCCTGATCAGAGCGGAAATGGTGTCCTTCACCAGCAGTTTGCCGCGATTAATGATGGCGGCGTTGTCGCATATTTTTTCAACTTCCGACAAAAGGTGGGAATTAAGGAAGATCGTCATTCCCCGGCTTTTGAGTGATTCTAAAAGCTGGCGTGTTTCCCGGATGCCGATGGGATCAAGGCCGGAGGTCGGTTCATCAAGAATAAGAAGCTTTGGATTGCCGACAAGAGCGGCGCCAAGGCCAAACCTTTGAACCATGCCCTTGGAATAGGTGTTTGCTTTGGTGTGTTCCCTGCCCTGCATGCCGATTTGTTCGACAATACGCCGGCATTGATCCATGGCCTCGGATCGGTTGACATTCAAGAGCTCCGCACAGCGCCGCAAATACTGCCAGCCGGACAGATGCGGGGGAATATGATGGTTCTCAGCCAGATAACCGACCGCGTTGCGGCTGGCCGCCTCCGTGCTGGAAAAACCGTTTATCGACAAGTTTCCCGATGTCGGCCGGGTAAAGTCCAGCAGCATCTTGACGATGGTCGTTTTTCCTGCGCCATTCGGTCCAAGCAGCGCAAAATACTCGCCTGTTTTGACGGAAAATGAAACATGATCGGCGGCAACAAGGGAACCATAGCGTTTGGTTACGTCATTCAATTCAATCATGAGCGAAGTATATTTCCCCGCACCTGTTATGTCAATAAAAGATAAACTCCCATCAAACAGCTGCTGCACAAAATTTATCTACAATAACCCGGGCGATATGGTGGATATGTTGATGGACAGCCGCGGGAGTCCTGCCAGGATAATTTCTGAATGTGACATGAACACCATTGAGCGCCGCGAAGAAAGCATGGGACAAAGGTCTGACCGGTTCCGGCATGTTTGCTTTCCGGAAGAGAATATCGAACTGATCAAAAATAAGGCGTTCGGAGGCGTTGAGTTTGTCCACCATTTCTGCGGAAAGGGAACCGTCCAGCATAAAATGATTCATCATCCGGCAATACTGGTCATGATCGAGCAGGTAATTGAGATAGGCATCGGCAACCTTTTCGATGGTTTTTCTTCCACCTTTCTCAATAATATCAGAAAGAATGGCTGTTATTTCCCGGGCGCCATGAAGATAAGCCTCCAGAAAAAGGGATTGCTGATCGGGAAAATACCGGTAAATAGACGCATGAGAGATGCCGGCCTCCCCGGCGATATCGCGAATACTGACTTTGTTGAATGGTTTGACGGCAAAAACCCGCTTGGCGGACTCGATAATGGCATCCTGCCTGGCTCTTTTCTCATTATTTCTAAGCTCAGAAAAAGAATTCTTTTTTTTCATATCACCCCTCCGGCGTCCCTATATCATTTGCCTTGAGACACTGCACTAAAAAAGCTTGACTAATGTAACCATTGGTTAGTAATATAACCATCGGTAATGAAAATCAACAAAAACTTTACCGGGACCAATACACGTCATGAAACCCTGCAAAAAGGGGTGCAAATATTAAGAAAGCAACAGGAGGTATGACCATGGGCGATTTTCAAAAAATGTATAAGGAAAAACTGGTGACGGCCGAAGAGGCGGTCAAAAAAGTGAAATCCGGCGACTGGATTGACTGGGCCATGTTCAACGGCAAACCGGTTGAACTGGACCGCGCGCTGGCGGCGCGAAAAGATGAATTGAGCGATATTAAGATCATGGCTGCCGTGACCGTGCCGCCGGTCCCGGAAGTCGTTCAGAAAGATCCCAAAGGCGAAGTTTTTACCTACAATGACCAGCATTTCAGCCTGCTCACCCGCATCCTGCAGGAAATGTGTCAGGGCGTCTTTTATCAGCCGACTTTATATGGCGAGTCGGAACTCTATGTCACAAACGCCATGGATGACCCGAAAAAAGCAGGCACGCCGCTGCGCGACCATTTCATGGCGCAAGTCGCCCCGATGGACAAAGACGGCTACTTCAACTGGGGGCTCCACAACTCCTGCTGCTATCTGCAGGCGATCAGTTCAAAAAATATCATTCTGGAAGTCAACCATAACATCCCCTGCGCATACGGCGGAAACATGGAGCGGATCCACATTTCGCAGATTCATGCGGTGGTCGAAGGCAACCACACGGCTTTGGCGGAACTGCCCGTCGTCACGCCGACGGAAACAGACAAAAAAATCGCCGAACATGTTCTGGCGCATCTGAAAGACGGCGATTGCATCCAGTTGGGCATCGGCGGAATGCCGAATGTTCTGGGGAAACTGATCAGCCAGTCCGGTTTAAAAAATCTGGGCGGCTGGACGGAAATGCTGGTCGACGCCTACCACGATATGTGGGAAGCGGGTGTGATGAACGGAATGAAAAAGACTTTCGATCAGGGTAAAATCAACTACACATTCGCCTTGGGGGGAAAGCCCCTTTATGACTGGATAGACCATAATCCCGCCCTGGCTTCCTGCAGCGTCGGATATGTCAATCACCCGACGAGGCTGGCCCAGATCGACAATCTTATTTCCATCAATCAGGCTCTGCAGGTTGACCTGTACGGGCAGGTCAATGCGGAAAGCTCCGGGTTCAAGCAGATTTCCGGCAACGGCGGCATGTCGGACTTCGTACTGGGATCTTACTGGTCTAACGGAGGCCGGAGCTTCATCTGCCTGCCTTCAACGCATAAGAAGAAGGACGGCACGATTGAATCCCGCATCGTCCCGAATTTTGACATCGGAAGTATCACCACCGTAACCCGTCAGATGGTCAATTTCATTGTAACGGAATATGGCGCGGTATCCCTGAAAACCTGCCCGACCTGGTATCGGGCGGAAAAACTGATCTCCATTGCCCATCCGGATTTCCGGGATAACCTGATCAAGGAAGCCGAAAAAAGAAAGATCTGGAGACAATCCAACAAAAAGTAAGTCAGCCTAAAAAAATTAATACCATTACCAGAAGCCACCGGCCAACCCGGTGGCTTCTTTTTGGCATTATTCAAGCAAAAAGCAAAAGCGATATCATTTTCACTTTCAAAGTTTACCACAGCGGTAAGAAAAATTTCCGGAAACACATCACCTGACATTCTTATTTTGTGGTCACAGGGGCAAGTTTTTCTTGACATACCAGACCGCGGCCTATATTTCTGCGAAGAAGGAAATTATCACAAAATCGGAGGTTATTATGCATGCTTTTATTGCCAGAACAGCGCGTTGTGCATTTGCAGCGGCACTGACCGTCTTTTTTGTCATCATCATGATTTCAACGTCGGTCCGGGCTGACATACTAACCATGGAGGCCAATACCGATCGCATGGGCGCGGACTATCGACGCATTGATGGCAGCCCATCGGTGCAAGCGTGCCATTCCGCCTGCGCTGTTGACAAGAACTGCGAAGCCTTCACGTATGTGAAGTCAGCACACCACTGCTGGCTGAAAAATGGTGTGCCCGGGCCAACCCCCAACAACGACACCATATCCGGGGTAAAAAAGCGTGCGGTCGGCGATGGAAGCTGCGCCACTGTAGCCGGTGTGACCTGCGAGCCCAACACCGATCGCATGGGTGCGGACTATCGAAGAATCGATAATGCATCTTCCGTGAAGTTCTGTCAAAACCAATGCGCCACAGATCTCAAGTGTGCCGCTTACACGTATGTAAAATCCGCCTATCATTGCTGGCTGAAGAACGGCGTTCCCAATGGGGCGCACAACGGCGACACGGTGTCCGGCGTGAAGCTGCGAGGATTGGCTCCTGCGGCAGCGCCAAAAACAGAATCCATGAATTCCAAGACATATCTTGATCCGATGATCAACGGGCACTATGTCGATAATTGTCTCAACTGGGGGAGCAACTGCCAGAAACCCGCAGCCGATTATTTCTGCCGGGAAAATGGTTTTTCCGGGGCAATATCGTTCGAACTGGCTAATCGCCGACCAACGTGGGTCATGGGAGATAGCAAGGTATGCAATGAGGGCTTCTGCGTCGGATTCTCGCGTATCGTGTGCGGGGGGACAACAGCAAGCGCTCCCGCCGGACAAAACGGCTCAAATGACAGCGGAATGAAGACCGGCAAACCCGATAAAGAATCGATCATCTTTTACAATGGCAATGAGGCCGGTGTTTCATCGGGGGGAAGAAGTCCGTTCTTCAGCGTTGACCGCCCGGTATGGATCACCAATATGTTTACCTATCATTATGGCTATAGGGGGATGCCGGGAAGCATACGGATATTAAATGCAACGGGCGCCGCGATGGGCAGCTGGCAGGCGCAGGGAAGATCAGGATCCCCTCAGCCGTCTTATTATTGGGAAGTCAAACCGGACATCGTCCTGCAGCCGGGCGCCTACCGGGTTGAAACCTCCCATCCCGGCTCATGGTCGCAAAACGCAAGATCAGGGGGCAACGGTATGGTCGAGATTAAGGGCACTTATCTAAATCCCTGACGCTGGATTTTTTTCACATACGGACAGACGATTGAAAGGAAGAAGAAATGACAGTCCTTATCCGTTTGCTTGCCGCAACCTGTATTGTTTTACTGCTGACCACGGGATCAGGATATTTTGCCCGTGCGGATGCCGCATCAAAGAAACTCAAACAGCAAAAATCAAAGAACGCCTCAGCAACATGGAGCAAAACCTTCACGACTTTCAACAACTATCGTGCAGCGGTCATTGCCACCTCGGACGGCGGCTACCTGATGACCGGATCAAAAGGAGAAAACGCCAGGGACAACGGATCCTCACTGTGGCTCATGAAAACCGACAGCCGCGGCGCTAAGATCTGGGAAAAAATATTTTCCCCTCACAAAAGCAGCCCTCATCACGGTTATGCCGCTATCGAAACTTCTGACGGTTATCTGGTAACCGGCACAAAAAATTTGTCCGCACTGCACGGTTGGTCAACCTGGAACGAGTTGTGGATAATCAAATTATCCAAAAAAGGCACAACCCTCTGGGAGAAATCATACGGCTGTCAGTGGGGCGCCGATACCTCCGCCGGCGAAGGGCACTCCATTCTCCAGACCAATGACGGCGGCTTGATCATAGCCGGATTCGGCAGCGTTGGGGGAACAACAACGGCATGGCTGCTAAGACTTGACCGAAACGGAATCCGCCAATGGGAGAAGTTTCTGGGACCCGCTGACAATGGAGGCGGTGCCTCTCCGGTTTCCCTTGCCAAGGCGGCGGATGGGCACTTCTATGCTGCTTTTACCACCCCTGATGAACATGCGGTTTTCTTTAAAGTTGACGCTGACGGCATGATTGTGTGGAAACGTCAGATTGACCCGTATCAACGCAGTAGTCTAGGGGCGCTCCGTGCAACAAGCGACGGGGGATTCATTTTTGCAGGTTCCGGCGATGGAGACGGATTGCTGGCAAAGTATGACGCTGACGGCTCTCCCGGCTGGCACAAAACCTTTGGCAAAAACCAGCAGGGAAGAAGCGCCGGACTATCTGACGTAACGGAAACGAAGGATAACGGATTGATTGCAACCGGCGGGATAAGTATGGGCAAAGCCGTCCTTTGGATCCTGCGAACCGACAACCGGGGAAATGTTGGCTGGAATAAAGAAATGACTGACAAGCGTCTGTCAACCGGATACGCTGTTGTGCAGGCTTCTGATGGCGGCTATGTGGTGTGCGGACGTGACGACAAAGGCGTGGCGGTGTGGCTGCTCAAACTGGATGCCGCGGGAACTATTGGCAAGTAGTTTGTAACCTGGGCATCGGGCAGCGGTGCCCTCTCCGACCACAAGGATAAACATGCAAACAACCTCAACTGACAGCACCACCACCGGATCTCCCCTCAAGGCCTTCATCATCTGCTATGCCGTGACGCTGCTGGGAATTGTCATGGTCCTTTTACCCATCCTATTTGATGGCGTTGAAAAGGCCATGGGCGATGGCGCTTTTGCCATGATGCTGGTCGGTGGCTTTTTTGCCGTGACCGCTTTCTTTTCCTCTTTCGTTTTTCGGCATCGCCTGCGAGTCTATCGCGAACTGTTTCGTGAAGAGCAATTGCTGGCCCACTGGTGTTACAGGGAAGACGAGTGGCGCGCCTTCGCGGGTGCCGAACTTGCCGCTGAGAAAAGTGTGAAGAAATTGATCGTCCTGATCACCGCCGGATTTGCATTGCTGTATTGCGGCCTGATGGCCGTTCTCTACCCGAAGCTTACCGTCCTGATGATCGGCGTTGGACTGACCATCGTCGCCCTCGTAGCAGGAGCTGCGGCCCTGTCAACCCGTATTTCACGGCGGCGTAATCTCACGCCAACCGGCGAGGCGCGCATCGGACAGCACGGCGTGTGGTTGAATGGCACCCTGCACACCTGGTCGGGCGGCGGCAGCTATCTCGTCGACTGCCGGTTGGACAATTCTTCGGACCCGAAGTGTCTGGCATTCTCCTATGCAGCCATCGAGCGGCATGGTCCGCAGATACACCAGGCCCGGGTACCGGTTCCTCACGATAGACTCGACGAAGCCCGGCAAGTCATCACATCTCTTCAACCCGACTTTAATAAGAAACTCAACGAAAGAAGAAAATAAATTGAAAAATATTTATTCATTGTTCATCATCGCGCTGGCCATATTCGTAATGTCCCTTTCCGGTTTTGCAGGCGACATGGAAATCCTTTTTGAATCTCCGGCACTGAACACGGACAGACCATACTTCTCGTCTCTCAAGATAGCCCCTGATGGTAAGACGGTCTGGGCGGGTACACAGAAAGCCATTTTGCGGTTCACCGCTGCAGCGCGCGAGGAGTTCACGAGGGAAGCCACAGCGGCCTTCTCGGAGGCATCCTGCTATAACTTTAAGCCCCTGGCCTTCGACTCCAGGGGCACGCTGTGGGTCGGTTTGACTTGCTACAAAGGTGCGCCCCTGGCCACGTATGACGGCAATGAATGGAAGATCGTAAACAGGGATATTCTTCCCCTCCCGGAGTACGTCAAGCAGGTGGAATGCATGGCTTTCGACAAAAACAACGTCATGTGGCTGACAACTTATTCCGGTTTGCTCCGCTACGACGGCAAAGAGTGGAAGTTGTTTTCTCCGGAAAACTCATTGATTCCGCATCGGCAGATTTCCGCCATGAACATCGACAAGAACGGCATCGTCTGGATCAGTACAGGGAAAGGGGATATTGCCAAATTTGACGGCGCACGATGGGAGGTATTCAAGGCCGGCACTGCCGGTCTTCAGATGGGCGGCATGGCAAAAATTATCAAATTTGATAGAAACGGCGGTATGTATTTTGTCAACTACACGGGGGGAGCTTACCGGTATGCAGGCGGAAAATTTCACCGGATTGGATGTGGCTATGGTAACGACTGTTATTTTGAGGACGTGGCCTTTGATGCGCAAAACGTCCTCTGGATAGCAAATAATTTTAACCGTGGCACGAGCCGGGCGCCCGGTTTATTAAGACAAGACAGGAATAAACTAACACCATTCAACCTGCCCAATAATGCAAGCTGGTGGCTGGAGATCGACCCGGCCGGAAACAAATGGATCGCCTCCAGTGGAAAGTTCGACGCCCGCGGTTCCATCATCCTGTTCCGTGGGGGCGGCGGGAAGGCTCGGTGATTTGATCGTCACTTATATCATCAAAAACAGTTTCCGGCCGTTTCACCCGGAAGGAAATAACGGATAAACAGAAAAAGCCCTGAACCTTTCTTGAAAGGTTCAGGGCTTTTAATTGATTCAGCGGATACTAAAGCTTAGAATTTTACTTTGGGGGCTGCTTTCGCTTCCTTGGGTGCTTCAAAGAAAGTGGCTTCTTTAAAACCGAACATGCCGGCGACAAAGTTTGCCGGGAAAGTCCGGATGGCCTGATTGTAAATTTTCACCGCGTCATTGTATCTCATTCTTTCCACGGCAATTCTGTTTTCCGTTCCGGCCAGTTCATCCTGCAATTTCATGAAGTTCTGGTTTGATTTCAAATCCGGATATCGCTCCACAACAACCATCAGCCGGCTGAGCGCCCCGGACAATTCATTATTGGCTGCAATCTTATCGGGAACCGTGCCGGCACCGCCAACTTTCGACCGGGCATTGGTTACTTCCACCAGAACATCTTTTTCCTGTTTGGCGTAACCCTTAACCGTTTCCATCAGGTTGGGAATCAGATCGTATCGGCGCTGCAACTGATTTTCCACCTGGGACCAGGCCGCTTTTATGCCGACATCCATCTGCACAAACTTGTTATAATTACCCGCAAACAGTGAATATACGGCAATAGCCAGAACTGCAATAACCGCCGCCACAATGATCATTTTCTTTCCTGCTGACATGTTTCCTTCCTCCATTATGTTAAATTATTATAAACCATCGATGATGTGACATGCCTTTTCGACTTCCCGCAAATACTTTTTAAACACATCGATTACTTCTTTGCCGGAAAGCTTATCCTTACCTTCTCTGATATCGAAGCACCGCATAAAAACCGCTGCGTCGACGGCAAAAATCTTGTTCATCTCTTGAACCGTTTCACGTTTGCTTTGCGGCGCCTTCATCTGCTTTAAATAAAGCATCGCATTGAAAATCGAAACAAACGCGGTCAGGGATTTGCTGATCAATTGCCTCACGGGGCGCGCCGAGCCTTCCGATTCGAGATACCCTTCCCGAAGCAGAAGAATCTTCCCTTTGAGTTCACGCTCGATCTGCAAACGCAGGTCCTCCGGCTTGAAAGACAGATCCTCAAGAACATTTTCACCATAAATCAAAATGGAATTGTTCTTCATGTTGAGAAATTCAATGGGATAAGCATCCAGAGACGACTCAATAAAAGCTTTGGTCATCACCAGCGGCACGGCCACATTGCGTTTTCTCCAGGTTTTGACCAGAGCAAACCCATCTTCCAGTCGATGGATGCCTTCAGGCGTCAAAACAACCAGAACATTAATATCCGATTTTCCCTTCACATAAGAACCACCCGCCGCGCTTCCGTAAAGCATCAGCGAAACCAGATCCTTGCCGAACGTCTGAAGATAGTCCTCGGTTAAGGGAACAAAAATGTCTTGAGGTTGATCCGGTATTTTTGCCATGTTCATCCACCCTGAATATTGTTTAAAAATCACGGCCTGCCCCGCCGCCGCCACTCATCCCGCCGCCGAAACCGCCAAACCCGCCGCCGAAACCACCTCCACCACCACCCCGACCGCTTCCACTGAGCAGGAGCAGCAGTATCCACGGCAGCATCTGCCGGCCTGTTCTGGTTCCCAAAAGGACGGCAGCGGCAATGAGAAAGATAATAATTCCGGCAACATTGACCCCTTTGCCTTGAGGCCTGGCTTTAGAACGGTAAGGGGCGGCAACCCCTGTCAATTGCACGCCTGAGGCTTTCGCTATATAAGAACCGCAGGCAAACATGGCATTGTAAAGAGCCTTGCCCGTTTCGCCTGATTTGAGTTGAGGCACAACATACTTGTCCAGGATTTCACCCACCAAACCATCCGGTAATACGCCTTCCGTACCATAACCGGTTTCAATGCGAATTTTTCGCTCTTTGACCGCAAGAAATATCAAGACCCCTTTATCTTCACCTTTTTTGCCGATGCCCCAGGCTTTATACAGACCATTCGTATAAAGCGTGATTTCTTCTGATGGTCCCAATTCCGGCACGGTTGCTACAACCATCGCCGTTCCAGTTTTCTGCAATATTTCACGCGCTAAAGATTCTATTTTAGCGGCGTTGGACGGATCAATAACATTGGCAAAATCATTGACAGCCGCAGCCCCATGTGCAGGATACTTATCCGCAGCAAACACCATGGCGGCCATGAGCATAATTAAAATCGCACCGCACAGAACGAATAATGCTTTGTATCCGCTATTAAGATGATAATGATATTTAATTTTCACAAATTACCTTAAAAAAGAATATCCACGCCGTATTAAACCGTTTTCGAGCGGGCTCGACTATTGCGTATTGCGACATCCCTGTCAAGTCGGAAATATAAGCATGAGATAATGCTTGCGCAAGAGTTCATCCGATATTAGGAGAACTAATCAGCGTCTGCCGGATCATGGAAAAATATCATATTTTGATTGTTTGTGAATTATGACACCAAAAATAATTTTAATTCATCCACCCGTCGTCAAACCTTCTGAACCGCCGGCAGGAATTGCCAAACTGTCTTCCTGCCTGAAAGCAAACCGTGTTGCACATCAGGCCATTGACGCCAATCTGGAAGGTCTGCTTTATCTGACACGCGCGGCCGCAGAGGAAGGCAGGCCTTCCAGTCGATGGGACATCCGTGCCTGCAAAAACCTGGAAACCAATCTGGCCGCCCTGCAAAAGATCATGACCTTCGGCAACAAAAGTCGCTATTCGCGCGCCGTGCTGGATATCAACCATGTCCTCCATAGGGCCGGGATTTCCTGCGGTGCAAACCTGTCCTTGTCTGACTACGCAGACAACAGGCTATCCCCGGTCAAAAGCAGCGACTTGCTCCGGGCCGCGCAAACCCCCGAAATCAACCCTTTCTATTCTTACTTTTCCGGACGACTGACCCAAGTACTTGAAGAGTCGCCGGAATTTATCGGCTTTTCACTTAATTATTTAAGTCAGGCGCTTTGCACGCTGGCCATGATCGGCTTTATCAAAAAAATTCACCCCCGGCAGAAAATTATTCTGGGCGGATCCCTGACAACATCCTGGGTTCAGATCACAGGCAGACCCCATCTCTTTACCGGACTGGTTGATGAAATCGTTGCCGGGGCCGGGGAAGAAAAGTTGCTGGAATTGCTGGGGATCAAGGATCACCGGAATGGCCCTTCAACGGATTATCACCTTCTCATGGAGAATCGTTATCTTTCTCCGGGTTTTATTCTCCCCTACAGCGCCGCACGCGGTTGCTGGTGGCGAAAGTGCGCGTTCTGCCCGGAGAAAGCCGAGGCCAATCCCTACCTGCCCCTGCCTTCTGCCCATGCCGCGGAAGAATTGCAGACGCTCTCCCACCAAACCCATCCATCGCTGATTCACCTTTTGGATAGCGCCATCGCTCCGTCGCTGCTGAAAGCGCTTGCCCAACAGCCGCCGGGCGCCCCCTGGTATGGTTTTACCCGCATTACCCCGCATCTGGCCGATGAGGATTTTTGCCGGGCATTGAAGAGAAGCGGCTGCGTCATGTTGAAACTCGGCATTGAATCCGGCGATCAGGACGTCCTCGACCGTTTGCAGAAGGGAATTGACATACAGACAGCTTCGGCTGCCTTGCGGATGCTTAATAAGACCGGCATTGCCACTTATTGTTATTTTCTATTCGGCACACCACCGGAAACTGAAACGGCCGCAATGAAGACACTGGATTTTGTCAGCCGGCACGCCGGCTACATTGACTTCCTGAATCTGGCGATCTTTAATCTGCCTGCGACCAGTGTCGAGGCGCAAACCCTCGCCACGCATGATTTTTATGAAGGCGATTTATCATTATACAAGAGTTTTCATCATCCCGGTGGCTGGCAACGCCCGGATGTCCGTAATTATCTTACGAAAACGTTTAAGCAGCATCCGTCCATCGCGCCAATTGTAAAACGCACACCGGAATATTTCACATCCAACCATGCGCCTTTTTTTACTTTTTAAAATATTTAATTTCACTCTATTGACAACGTCTACATGTTGTGTTTAATGGAACCCATCATACAATATGTAGTATTTTTTATTTCTAAATCTTATTAATCATTCTCAAAGGAGCTCACCGCAATGGAAAAAACGACTTACACCCCCATTATTCCGGAATTGACCAAAAACGCGATGACCGTTCTGGAGAGGCGTTACCTGAAACGCGACAAAGAGGGAAAGGTGCTGGAGACTCCTGTGCAAATGTTTCGGCGCGTGGCGGATACCATCGCCTGCGCGGATAAAAAATTTAATAAAAAGGCTGATACGTCCGTCATTGCGGAAGAGTTTTATCATATGATGACCCGGCTGGAATTTCTGCCCAATTCACCGACCCTCATGAACGCCGGACGCGAACTGGGACAGCTGTCCGCCTGTTTTGTGCTGCCGGTAGGTGATTCCATGGAAGAAATTTTCGACGCCGTGAAATTTACCGCTCTGATTCACAAATCCGGCGGCGGCACCGGATTTTCCTTTTCCCGGTTGCGTCCCGCCAATGATGTTGTTTTAACGACGACCGGTATTTCCAGCGGCCCCATCTCTTTCATGCGTGTTTTCGATGTCGCCACGGAAACGATCAAGCAGGGAGGAACCAGACGGGGCGCCAACATGGGCATTCTGCGCATCGATCATCCGGACATTATGAATTTCATCATGTGCAAGGCCGACAAAAAGCAACTGAATAATTTCAACATTTCCGTGGGACTGACCGAAGCATTCATGAAAGCGGTGGAAAAAGATGAGAATTACGACCTTGTGAATCCCCGCGACGGTCAGGTTTCGGGAACCCTCAACGCCCGCAAGGTTTTTAACCGGATCGTCACACAGGCCTGGGAAAACGGCGAACCGGGCATTGTTTTTCTGGATCGGCTCAATCGCGACAATCCGACTCCCGGTGTCGGAACCATCGAATCCACGAATCCCTGCGGAGAACAGCCGCTGCTGCCTTACGAATCATGCAACCTCGGCTCCATCAATCTGAGCAAAATGGTTCAAAACGGGAAAGTCAACTGGAAAAGGCTTCAGGAAGTCGTTCACCTGGCCGTCCATTTTCTGGATAATGTCGTAGAGGCCAATAATTATCCTCTGCCGCAGATCGCCAAGATGACCCTGGGCAACCGCAAAATCGGATTGGGCGTGATGGGCTGGGCGGACATGCTCATCTTGCTCGGCATTCCCTACAACACGGAAGAAGCCATTGAACTGGCGCAGAAAGTCATGCACTTCATCAATGAGCAGGGACACGCCGCGTCACAGGCGCTGGCCGAAACCCGCGGCGCTTTCCCGAATTTTAAAGGGTCACTCTATGACAAAAAAGGCGCACCGCCGATGCGCAATGCCACTGTGACGACCATTGCGCCCACTGGAACGATTTCGATCATGGCCAATTCCTCTTCCGGCGTAGAACCGCTTTTCGCCGTATCTTACATCCGGCAGGTGATGGATAACGATATTCTGGTGGAAGTTCATCCCTATTTTGAAGCCATCGCGAAAGAAAGAGGATTTTACTCGTTGGAATTAATGCAGAAAATTGCCGAAAGCGGCACACTGCACCATCTGGATGAAGTTCCGGAGGACATCCGCAATTTGTTTGTCACCGCGCATGACATCACACCGGAAGTGCATATCCGGATGCAGGCCGCCTTTCAGAAATATACGGACAACGCCGTCAGTAAAACCGTCAATTTCGCCAAGAGTGCAACGATTCAAGATGTCGCCCGTGTTTATGAACTAGCCTATAAACTCGACTGCAAGGGCGTTACGATTTACCGCGACGGATCCCGCGATCAGCAGGTTCTGAGTGTGGGGAAAAAACAGGAAGCGGCTGTTCCCTCAGCCCCGGATAAAGACTTGTCTACCACCAAACGCGAACGGCCGAAAATCCTCAAAGGCTGGACCTATCAGATGCAAACAGGATGCGGACCGCTTTATGTGACGGTTAACGAGGACGCCTCCGGTTTGTTTGAACTTTTTACAACCATGGGAAAAGCTGGCGGATGCGCCGCCTCCCAGAGCGAGGCCATCGGGCGCATGGTGTCGCTCGCGTGGCGCAGCGGACTTCAAGCGCGTCAGGTGATCAAACAGCTGCAGGGCATTTCGTGCCACTCGCCGTCCGGTTTTGGTGAAAACAAGATTCTATCCTGCGCTGACGCAGTGGCCAAAGCCATTCAGGCACACGTCGAGGCCAACGGCGGCAAAGTGCAGCATGAAAAGCGCGTTTTCCGCAAAGGCGCGTGTCCGGATTGCGGCGGCATCGTCGAGCATGAAGGCGGCTGCGCCGTCTGCCGCATCTGCGGTTACAGCGAGTGCGCGTAGCCCTTTCACCATTCTATGTTTCAACCGCACAAAAAAGGCTTGGTCTTTCCGGGAAAGGCCAAACCTTTTGTCTTTTATCCTGCTATTTCGATGCTCGTTAAAAACCGACCGTTAACCCAAGGTAAGGTCCCGTGTAGAGCGTGTCCATTTTGTAATCATTCACATCCATCTTGAGCTGAAGCAGTTTGTAGCCGGCGTGGATATCGAGGAAGGGCAGGGGGCTGAAGGATAAATCCGCCAGGGCTTCATACGAATAATTACCGGAACCAGACCCGCCGGCTGTTGCCTGCGCTCTTAGTTCCAGCAGGTTGGCTATCAGTCCGATATGGGCGCCTGCCCCGATCATCGGCATCCAGGAATCGAACGACCTCTTTTGGTACAATCCGTTTCCGTTGGCATTCAGTTTAAAACTCCCCGTGGAATATTTGAGTTGAGCGATAGCGCCCACGGAAAAGCCCGCCAGGATATTTTCCATATTGATAAGGTCGCGCTGGTACTTGAGATCAAACATGGAATATTCCAGATCTGAATGGACGGCGGTCCCCGCGTTATAGGTCGCGCCATTGTAATTCAGAGCAGCCGAGAGAATGGCATCCGATGAATAACCGAAGGGCGTATAGGTCAGACTCACATGATTCTTTCCCACCCCTCCATAGGCCTCAACGGCGTATGTGACCTCGTTCCCGACACCCAGCATATCTCTTGTGTCGATGTTCGATCGCTCGACACCGGCGGCAATGGTCTGGATATCCGCTTTTTTCAGATCGGGAAGCCATAAATAGGCCCTGGCGCCTAATTCAAAAGCATGGGCCTGAGCAACAACCATCAGTGAAAAAGCAACCGTAACGGCTAAAATAATGTTCCTTCCATAGTTCTTCATAAGAATCTCCATTTCCTGAATTTTTGAATCAAGCATAACAGCTTATCCTGATATGCCAATACTATGCTTTTTCGTCAATCACAAATGTCAGACCTCTAAATTATACCTGTCAATAACGCAGGGCCCGTTCTTTATATCGGCGACATTGCCATGCCGGTTTTGATTCTGGTGCTTCCGGCGCTCAAATACCGGATGAAAACAATCTGGTGCCCGCATGTAAATAGATCCTGAGCAATCAGCAACGTAATTATTTTACAAAATGGTAGTGTGAACCGAAACGTTCAAATGCAGCCTGATCCAGCGCTTCCCGATGTTCCGGGTGTGCAATGGTGATGATCAACCGGGCCCGTTCCTGCAGGGACCGGCCGTAGAGGTTAACCGCGCCGTATTCCGTCACCAGCCAGTGCGCGTGGGCGCGTGTGGTCACGACGCCCGCGCCGGGCAATAACACGGGGGCTATTTTGCTGACCCCTTTGTCCGTTACCGACGGCAGGGCAATAATCGCCTTGCCCCCCGGAGAGCGCGACGCGCCATAAACGAAATCGATCTGGCCTCCCACGCCGGAGTAACATTTCGTCCCCAGAGAGTCGGCGCAAATCTGGCCGGTCAGGTCAACTTGCAGCGCGGAATTAATGGCGGTGACCTTCGGGTTTTTTGCAATGATGAAAGGATCGTTGGTATAGCCGACATCCATCATCAGCACCTGGGTGTTCTGATGCGTGTAATCGTATAATTTTTTTGAACCCAGCAGGAATGTCGCCACCATCTTCCCCTGATCAATCGCTTTATTGGCGCCGTTGATCACACCTTTTTCCACAAGCCCGATCACCCCGTCGGCAAACATCTCCGTGTGGATTCCCAGGTTTTTATGCCCGCCCAGTTGACCGAGCACCGCGTTGGGAATCGCGCCGATGCCCATCTGCAAAGTCGCGCCGTCTTCGATGAGCGCCGCGCAATGTCTGCCAATGGCCGCTTCAATCGCATCGGGCTTCGCGAAATCGACCGTTTCCAGCGGTGTATCGTCTTCCACAAAAACATCAATTTTATCCTTAGAAATAACCGCATCGCCAAATGTACGCGGAACATGCGGATTAATGACCGCGATCACGGTACCGGCGATTTCCATGGCGGCCAGTGTCGCATCCACCGATGTTCCCAGGGACACAAAACCCTGTTCATCCGGTGGGCAGACTTGCAGCATAACCACCTGGCAGGGCAGATGACCTTCACGGTAAAGCCGCTGGGTTTCGCCCAGAAATACCGGGATGTAATCCGCATACCCCTGCTGAGTCTGTGTGCGGACGTTCGGCCCGACAAAAAAAGAATCCAGCTGGAAAATGCCTTCAAACTCGCGATCAGCATAGGGCGCCGGGCCTTCCGTGTGGAGATGATGAATATGAACATTTTCCAGTTCACCCGCCCGTCCGCGCCGGCACATGGCGGCCATCAGACACTGCGGGGCACTGGCGACGGAGCTCAAATGGACATGGTCACCGGATTGAATAACCCTGACTGCTTCATCAGGCGTTATTGTTTTGAGGTTTTTGATTTCCATATTAGCGATCCTCAAGGAACCGGCAAAGGTGGTCGGCTTTTTCCAGAAGAATCGTGTGACCGCAATTTTCGTAAATGATCATCGTCGGCTGCATGATATTCTGAGGCCGGCTGTTATGATCAAAAGCATTGCAGGCGGCAAACTGCCGCAAAAAGGCAATGGAGTATTTTTCGTCCGGCTTGTCGCTTCGTCCGATACCCCGGTTATCCGGCGCAATCACCCGAAAATCTTTGGACAGCTCCTGAATCTGCGCAAACCACAAATCCAGGGGAAAAGACAGACCATTGATGAGCATCAGCGGTTCGCCCTTTCCCTGCATGACATTTAAACGGCTTCGATGGCAATGGCCATGCCCTGGCCGCCGCCGATGCACAAAGAGGCCAGTCCCAGGCCCACATTGCGTCGTTTCATTTCATTGGCCAGCGCCAGCACGATACGCGCGCCGGAGCAGCCCACCGGGTGGCCGATGGAAATGGCCGAGCCGTTGACGTTGGTGACCTCCCAGGGAATGTTCAGTTCGCGCAGGCAGGCAATGGCCTGAGCGGCAAACGCTTCGTTGAGTTCAAACAGGCCGTAATCCTTAATCGATGTGCCGGTGATTCGGAGCAGTTTGCGCACGGCGGGAACAGGACCCAAGCCCATGTACGCAGGATCGACGCCGCCTGACGCATAACCTTTAATCCGCGCCAGAGGTTTCAAACCCATCTGTTTGGCCTTTTCTTCGCTCATGATCAGCAGGGCCGCTGCCGCGTCATTGATGCCGGAGGCGTTGCCGGCCGTGACGGTGCCGTCTTTCTTGAAAGCCGTGTTCAGCTTGGCCATTTTTTCCATGCTCGTGTCCATGGGGCGTTCATCCGTATCAAAAATAACCGGATTGCCTTTTTTCTGCGGGATGGTGACGGGAACGATTTCATCTTTCAGGAGGCCGTTTTTGATGGCGTTGCGGGCGCGGGCATGGCTCTCCACGCTCAGTTTATCCTGTTCCTCGCGTGTGATGCCGTAGCGCGCGGCGATGTTTTCGGCCGTGATGCCCATGTGGTAGCCGTAGAAGATTTCATACAGAGCGTCAAAAACCATCAGGTCGACGGTTTTGCCGAAAGGCATATCCATCCGATGCCCCCAGCGGGCCTTGGGCAGCCCAATCGGCACATCGCTCATGTTTTCCATGCCGCCGGCGATGACCACTTCGCTGTCACCGGCCTTGATGCTGGCCGCGGCCAGCGCGATCGCTTTCATACCGGAGGCACACACCTTGTTGATGGTGAAGGCCGTGGTTTCTTTGGGAAGACCGGCGCGAATCATGGCCTGGCGGCCAACGTTCTGGCCCTGTCCCGCCCCGATCACGTTGCCGATGATGACTTCATCGACGGCAATTTCTCTGAGATGATCGGCCCACTTGCCATATTGCTGTTCGATGGGGGAGGGGCCTTCGTTCCTGGCGGTATCCGGCGCGTCTTCCTTGGCGTAAGCCGGCAGGGCTGGTTTGAAACCAGCCTTGATTAAAGTTTCACGAATGACCAGAGCTCCCAGATCCTTGGCGGGAACGTCCTTCAGGGAGCCTCCGAAGGCTCCGACCGCGGTGCGCACACCGTTGACAATGACTGCATTTGACATAATTCTGCTACCTCCTTGATCTCAATATATTGATGCTGTTTGTTTTTTTTCATGGCTTTTTAAAGTGTAACCGTCGATCTTAACTCATGGATTAATTCCCGGCGACTATTTCATAATTGAGACGTTAAGGCAAGAGTGATTTGACCCATCGCCCAGCGGCTTTATCCTTTCCGTCTTTCATAAACTTCTTCAAAAAGAAAGGCTGTCTCGCGGTAGGCTTTGAGGATCTGGGGATCGAAATGCTGCGGCTTAATGCGCCCATCGCCATGGTTGAGAATTTTGGTGGCCGTGGCATGGTCAACGGCCATTTTCTGATTCCGTCCGGTACGCAGCGCGTCATACTGGTCTGCAATCGCTGCGATTCTCGCTTCGATGGGAATGGCATCGCCTTTGAGCCCCCTGGGGTAGCCGCTGCCGTCCCATTTTTCATGGTGATTCAGGGCGATTGATTGTCCGATCAGCAAATGCGGATTGCCGCCGATAATTTTTGCTCCCCAGAGGGTATGCTTTCTGAATTCAATCCACTCCTCCGCACTCCGCGGTTCAGTTTTTCTAAGAATGGGCAGGGGAACATGAATTTTACCGACATCGTGGAGCGTCGCCTGTATTCGGATGGCATGAACAAAATCATCCTTCATGCCCAGACGTTCGGCAATGATCCCACAGTATTCTCCCACACGATAATTATGATTGCCCGTATCGTCGTCATGGGCTTCAGCGGCGCGGGCCAGCGTGTAAACGGTGTAGTCAAAGGCTTTCACGACTTCCTGATGCTGATCCGCAAGGGAGTGAAAAAAGTGTCCCTGGACAGCAACCTGCTGGAAAAAATGAATATTATAGTCGCTGATCTCCTGTCCGTAATTAACGGCCAGAATGCACAGTTCATGGGTTAAGTACCCCAGGCCATTTTCAAGGGACATATTTCTGGTCTGGAAATTATTGACCAGCTGCGTTGCCTCCGGCGCAAGCTGCCTGCCTGTCAGCAAAATCGTTTTCGACTTGCCCTTTTCCGGCAACGGAATACCGGTCAGCGGGCTGAAATCCAGTTTGACCCGGTTTAATTCGTTAAAAGCATATTCATAATGAACCCAATGCCAGAGTTGATGGTCCGTCATATTGCCCACAACCACCGACCGCGGCTTGTTGACCATGTTTGTTGTCGTGCCGACCAGCAGTTTAACAATTTTGTCGATATTGGCCTGAAAATCAAAACGCGATGCATGGAAGGGTTCGATCATTTCTCTGCTCAGGGCCGCAAGCTTATTCATATCACTGTATGCATCGTTGAAGCCGTCGCGTGTTTTTTTGCGCTTCAGGCGCATTTTAATGCGGGCAAGCATTTCTTCATGATCAAGCGGTTTAAACAAATAATCATCGGCGCCGGCTTCAATGCCCCGGAGAAGATATTCACGCGACTTCAGAGCGGACATCATCAAAATAGGGATATCATGAAAGCGTTCACCAGCCCGAATTTGCTCGCAGATGGTAAACCCATCCGTTCCGGACAAAATGACGCCCAAAAGGATTAAATCGACCGTTTGCCGTTCGAGAACTTCCAGCGCCTGCTGACCGGTATTGACGCGAATCACATCATAACCGCGCGGCGTGAGAATCGCGTCGAGCAAGACCAGTCCGGCTGCGTCGCTATCGACACACAGGATCTGCGACTGCCTCATATTCATGGCGTAAGCATCCGTTGAGCTCATGGCAACATGGCTACTCCATCGCCCCCGTCTGTTTTTGTTTCAGCGGCAGAAAAACGGTAAAGCAACTGCCGTGTCCAAATTTACTTTCGACGCTGACTGTTCCGCCGTGGAGTTCCACCAGCTGCTTGGTCAGAGACAGGCCGATACCGATGCCCGTTCCTGTCTTGGAGTAAGGGGATTCCAGCGTGCCAAACGCCTGGAAGAGCTTGGACATATCTTCCGCCTTAATGCCGATACCCGTATCCCTGACAGCGATGCTGACACCTTCTTGCCGTGAAACAGGCTGTCTGGTTCTGGCGGCTTTGACATTAATTTCCCCGCCATGATCGGTATATTTTACCGCATTACTCATCAGGTGAAAAAGGGCTTGCTGAATCTTCTGTTCATCCGCTTCGATGGCAATATCGGCATCCAGATCCACATCCACCGTCAGAATCTGCTTCTTTTCTTCAATCTGCGAGACCAGCAGCCGGGTCGTTTGCGACAGTAGGTCCGTAATCGAAACGGATGAGCATTTCAGTTTGATGCGTCCCGATGACACTTGGGACGCATCCACTATTTCCGTAATGATTCGACTCAGACTTGCGCCCGCGTCGGCAATGAAGCGGACAAATTCTTCCTGCTTGTCACTGAGTTCGCCAAACATCCGATCTTGCAGCACTTTGGTAAAGCCGATGACTGCATTGAGCGGCGTCTGAAATTCATGGCTGATATTGGCCATGAAATCCGATTTGGCGCGGCTGGCCGCTTCCGCAGCGATCTTTGCCTTTTCCAGTTCAGCCGTGCGTTCCTTGACACGCCGTTCCAATGTTTCAGAATATTCCCGCAGAGATTGTTCGGACTGCTTGATAAGCTCCTGCGCTTTCTTGACGTCCGTTATATCGCGAATAATGGATTGAAATCCTGACGGATTGCCCTGAGAATCCAGAATGAGACTTGCGGACAGATTCACCCGCCGCGTTTCTCTCTGCTTGGTGATGAGGTCTATCTCAACATTTTTCATCATCAAACCGGTCTGCAAAACGGTCTGATAGGTATTGGATACGATTTCGGCATTTTCAGCATCGAGATATTCACTATACGGCATATTGCGCAGCTCTTCGCTGCTATAGCCTGATAACTTGACATAAGCGTCGTTGACGAAAACAGCCCTGCCCTGCAGATCCCTTTCAACATAGGGGTCCGGAATGGTGGCAATCAGCGTCCGGGCGCGTGCTTCGCTGGCTTTCAGAGCATCTTCCATTTTCTTACGTTCGGTAATGTCCCGGCTCAGACCTCTAAAGCCTATGGGTTTACCGTCAGCATCCCGCATCAGGGATACGGCCATTTCAAAAATGGCTCTCGTACCGTCTTTGCGATTCACCTTGTATTGAAATTCTCTAAACGGCCGGCCGGTTTCATAAACTTCATTAAAAACGGCATACGTCTCCTGCGACGAGGCTTCATCCTGTAGATCCCTGTTCGACATATGCAGCAACTCTTCACGGGTATAACCCAGATCTTCGCAGGCTTTGTCATTGACAAAGGTGGTCATGCCGGTGAGATCCGTTTCAAAGTAGGCATCGCCGATGCTTTCAATAATGCTGAAATATCTGGCCTCACTCTGGAGCAGCGCGTCTTCCGCCCACTTGCGCTCCGTGATGTCACGGCCAAGAGCGCGGAATCCGACCGGCTGCCCTTTTTCATCCCGGAGCAGGGCGCCGGAAATTTCATTCACCCGCCGGATACCCTGTTTGGTGATAAATTCAGCCTCCACGCCCTTGAACGATTTCCCGGTTTGATAAAGGTTGTTGAAAGCATGAAATATTTTTCGCCCGGCGTCTTCATCGGTTACATCCTTATAATTTTTACCGATTAATTCCGCCGGTGCGTAGCCGAGAATATTCGCCGCCGCCTCATTCGTAAATGTCCAGGTTCCTGACAGATCGAACTCCGAGCAACCTTCGTTGATTTCCTCCAGAATCGTGCGGTATCTTTCTTCACTCTTGCGCAGCTCATTTTCCATCTGCTTGCGATCGGTAATGTCACGTGAAAGACCCCGAAAGCCAACCGGCTTACCCAGCTTATCCCGGATCAGCGCCCCTGAAATTTCGACAAATCGTATAGCGCCGCCTTTGGTGATAAAAGTGCCCTCGACATTGATAAAGGGTTTTCCGCTTTGGTAAAGCCGGCTGTAAAGTTCCCGCATTTTTTGAGCCGTCTTTGCATCGCTGTACTGCCGGTAATTCATGCCGATCAGCTCCTCTTTGGAATAGCCCATATGGCGGACCAGGGCGTCATTGACAAACGTAAAGTTTCCTTTCAGATCAATTTCATAATAGTTCTCTTCTGTTTCCTCCAGAAGAGCATGGTATCTTTCTTCTTTCAGACCGCTTGCGTCCTCGGTCTGCTTATACCGGGTAATATCCATGATACTCCCGAGTGTGGCCTGCTCTCCCTGATGAATGCCGGCGCTGGCGATTTCTAAAACCCACATGATGTCGCCATCATTTCTAACGAATCGGTATTCATAAGGAGCGGCATTTTTCTTTTTCAAACTGACTGCGGCATTTTTCCTGACCCATGCCCGATCTTCCCGATGGACGTAGTCGAGGAAGTTTTTGCCGATCAAATCGGCTGCCGCATAACCGGTCAGCTGCTCATAGGTGGAACTGACAGAGACAAACTTGCCTTTGCGGGTCATATAAATGCCTGCTCCGATGGAATTGATGATTTCTTCAATCCGGCCGCCTGATTTCTCAGGGGGATCAAGTTTCTTCAACGCTTTCTTCGAGGGCTCGGGTGACAACTTCTTCAGAAGCTTGGGAGGGACCTTTTTAAGAGGCCTGGGAGACGCCTTTTTAGTCGTCTTCCCGGTAACGGCGCCGGATATTTTTTTGGCAATCTTCCTGGCCATGGGTTTTGCTGCCGGCTTTTTTTGCGGTGACATAGCTTTGTCTCCTCAATGGTTTTCAATTCTAAAAAATCTGACGGGTCTGACCCCCCGGATCACCTGCGACCCGGAACTGTGTTTTTATCATCCTGCATTGCCGCGTCGTCATTGATGTTATTCGGCGCCGCCAGATTAAAACGTAAAACCAGCGCATCCGAATCGTAAGACCGGGTGATTGCTATTTTTGATCTTTCAAAAACTTTCAACATGGCCTCATTACGCGGCAACACATACGCCATAAAACAGCCAATGCCCCGGTCGCGCGCAATTTTGACCAGATAGCTAAACAAAAAAGTGGCAACGCCCTTCCCTTGAAATTCTTCATCGACAATAAAGGCAATTTCATAAGCCTGGGCGTTTTTATCGTAAGCATAACGCGCTTCCGCAATAATCCTTTCATTTCGTCCCTTTTCCACAATCGCTACGACCGACAAAATGTTCTCGTAATCAATATTGACGTAACTTTGCATTTCTTTGTGTGGCATGACGGGCTTCGAGGCGAAATAACGGAAATATTTCGACTCGTCGGAAAAATTGTAAAACAACCGGCGCATCATGTCTTCATCGGATGATTTGATCGGACGGATTTTGATTTCCAGGCCGTCGCGCAGGGACTTGCGCGTTTCCAGCCCCGCCGGGTAATGGGCGGCATGGCGGGCAACATAAATCTGATCCGCGTAAACGTAATTGAGCGCCTTGGCCTGGTTCAGTAAGTCCTCGCGATGATCAGGATGGGCAATGTCAATCATGGCAATGGCCCGCTCACGGATGGACTTACCGAATAGATTCGCCACGCCGTATTCGGTGACGATGTATTTCACCACACCCAGCGTGCTGTGCGGGCTGTCAATTTTACCGTCATGCCGGATAACGATATTGCTGTTTCCCTGCTTGTCCACGGAATTGAGCGCCACAATGGCCTTGCCTCTTTTGGAAATGGTCGCGGCCAGCGCGAAACCCAGCTTGCTTTCATAACCGGTCAGAAGATTATCACCGGAATGAAAGATGACCGACTCCCCGGAAATATCGATTTTTTTAACGTTCATAATACCGATGAGGCTCTTGATGCGCCTTACAACAAAGGGATTGCCCAACTGGTCAAGCGGATAAAACTCGAAAATGGGGTTGCGGTGGACATAATCATACAAGGCGCGGCTTCCGTAGCAATAACTCGTTGTAATGAGTCCTCCGTTAAAACGGCTGCGGTCAAGCGCAATGGCGCCGGAGTTAATCAGATCGATGGCCCAGTCGGAAACAACGTGTGTTACAATGCCGAGATTTTTCTTGTTTTTTAAATGAGCGGCCACGGCGTTGAATATCCTGCCGACATGCAATCCTACGGTTGCACCATCTTCGATCATGTTGGAAATATTCCAGCCAATTCGGTCGGTAATGGCATCGTAGGGTTTATTTTCCCGCTCAATAAGCGGCAGGTCGCTTTCAATAATATAGTCAATATTGCTGACGTGGATGGAAGTCTCGCCGTTGGTTACCGGCATGTTGGGATTGATTTCGGCGATAACCAGCGACGCCTGTTTAACGACGATACTGGCAACATCCACGGCCACGCCCAGAGACACAAAACCTTTATCGTCGGGGGCGGAGGTTTGAATAATCGCCACATCAACGGCCACTGCGCCACTTAAAAAAATGTAAGGCAGCTCCATCAGATTGGCGGGAATAAAATCGACTTTGCCTTCGGCAAGCTCCTTGCTGATACTCTCGCCGACATTGAATGTCTTTAACCGGTATTGCCTGGAGTCGCTTTGAGCCGTAAGATATTTGCCCAGCGTAATGAGCTGAATGATTTCCAGATCACGGATATTGCTCGCCTCGGACCCGGCAATGGCCGTCAGAACTTTCCCCGGAGCCGCCACACCGCTCGAAACGAAAATTTTCTGTCCCGGCCTTATTTTATCCAGGACCTGATCCGTGTTGATCACCTTGCTGCGGAAGTCTGAGTCTGGCCGGGTTATTCTGTTACGCATACGCAATCCTTTTCAGTGTACGGCGCCAAATTATTAACAGGATTAGGGAATGCTACAAGCAGACTCAGGAAAAGTGTCACGAAAATAGGCACGCACAACTCCTTTCATGGATCGTAACAAAGGTGTTTTAAAAGAATTTATGAGCCAAAAAGGTCTCGCATGTCAAGGTAATAGTCATCGAAGCCTATAAAAAATATCGATCACGGTTCGGTAATTCACGGGTAAAGATCGTGAATCAACATTCACCGGTAATGCTTGCATTTTATAAACAGGCACAGTATAGAAATAATAACGTTTTCGGTTTAGCTAAAGGCATAATAATACATGACAAAGCATCATTATCCCCTCGAACCCCTTTTCGGGAAAATCATTGGCCCCTTTGAGCGGTTTCTCCAACGCGTCACGGCCGGGGGAATTGTACTGATGGGCATGACGCTGCTGACCTTGATTGTAGCCAGTTCGCCATGGGGTGACGCTTATCGACATTTGTGGGAGACGCCCGTCCGTATCGGGATCGGTCGGGAGAACATGGAAATGTCGCTTCACGCCTGGGTGAATGAAGGTCTGATGGCTTTGTTTTTTTTGCTGGTTGGCCTTGAACTGAAACGTGAAATATTGGTGGGAGAGCTTGCCTCTCTGCGTAATGCCGCTCTTCCGGTGGCGGGGGCGATTGGGGGCATGCTTGTTCCGGCGATCATTTATTATCTATTTAATCCGTCCGGTAATGCTTTGGCGGGCTGGGGGATTCCCATGGCCACGGATATTGCCTTTGCCGTGGGAATCCTTGTTCTTCTGTCCTGGCGCATCCCCAAAAACCTCATCATCTTTTTGACGGCTCTGGCCATTGCAGACGACTTGGGCGCTGTGCTAGTCATCGCGCTCTTTTATACACAGAACATCGATATGACGTCTCTGGGCTCTGCCATTGGCCTGCTGGGCATCCTGGTTCTCTGCAACCGGGGAGGCATCCGCTATCCTTTACCCTATGCGATCCTGGGGATTCTCCTGTGGATGGCTCTCCTCAAATCGGGCATACACGCTACTCTGGCCGGTGTGCTTCTGGCTTTCGCTATTCCCGCACGCCCGGTTTATACCCCGCAACAATTTGACGAACATCTGGATAATATGAGTAATGCCTTCCGCTCATCAGTCGTCAATCTTGACGGCCCCAACATGCCGTTGGAGATTAACAACATGTACGCTGTTGCTGAGCGTCTCGAAAAAACATCAGTCGCCGTCCAGTCGCCGCAGCAACGAATGGAACATCATCTTTCCCCCTGGGTTACCTTCGGCATCATCCCGCTGTTTGCCATGGCGAATGCCGGACTGGATCTGCTGGCCATACCTTTTAGGGATGTTATCGTGCAATCCGTAACGTTGGGGGTGATGCTTGGTTTAGTTTTAGGAAAGTTTATCGGAATATCCGGCTTCGCCTGGCTGGCCGTAAAAATTGGTTTGGCAAAACTCCCCAGCGGCGTCCAATGGCGTCATATCCTGGGCGCGGCCTGGCTCGGTGGGATTGGCTTCACGATGTCCCTCTTTATCGCGCAATTGGCTTTTACCAATAGCCCCGCACTCTTTGAAGAGGCGAGACTTGGGATTATCATGGCGTCGGTGATTGCTGCGATGATCGGTCTCACCTGGCTCTACCTCAGCGCACGAAAATTCAAGGTTAAGAATTAACAAAAAAAGGTGCGGAGGGAGGATAAAAAGTGAACACATTGAAAGGAGGAACACATTGTAGCCTCTGGCTCCGCACCAGCTTTAATCTGACCGCGCCTTTTTGTTATAGAGTCTGCCTACTATAACTTCAGAATTAGAATTGAAATTCTTCAAATGAATCTTCATGAAGTCTTTTCTTAACAGGTAGCCGACATTCAAATCACAACCTTCTACAACGATGCCGAAGTACCAGATGTAACCTTCCCGTTCATTCAAAAAACCTGAAAAATTGCGCATCCGTGTTACTTCTCCATCCTGCAGTTCAATGTTTCCACTGAATTGAAGGCCTGATTGCTTTAATATGTTCAGTCTAATTATGTTTTTTGAATGAAGAAATTTTGTCGAATCGGCGGATAAATAAGATATTCCGCGCCACGTGCCTTTGAGATCAGGTATGGGCTCTTGTGCAATAGACATGGATGAATAAAAAAAAGAGCAAAAAACAATAATAGTGAAAATAATCTTTTTCTGGATGTCCATAATGGATTCACCTGTAAAATACACATTTGTATATTGGCATATTGTTTGCGCATATGCTAATCATGGCACAAACAAGGGGCCGTGTGCAAATAATAGGTATGCCTACTATAATAACATTGACTAAAAATCAACTTTTAAAACATGAGATCATAAAATGACCGACAAATCCGTTGTAATTACAGACATTATCGATAATCTGCGAAGAGTGTTCCAGATATTGAATGAACAATCAAAAAAAGTGGAAAAGGATACCGGCTTGACGGGACCGCAACTTTGGACGATAAAAGTTATCAACGAAAATGCACCGATTAACCTTTCATATCTTGCTTACCGCCTCTATCTTCATCCCACAACCGTCGGCGGGATTATCGATCGTCTTGAAACGCGTCATCTGGTTAAAAGAACACGCTCCAAGGAAGACCGGCGCGTCGTATGGATAGAATTAACGGCAGAAGGGAAGTCTCTGGTGAAATCTGCACCGGAAGTAGCACAGGGTTTACTGGTGGCTGGATTAGAGGAATTGCCCGTCCTGAATCTAAAGGACATTGATAAAAGCATGAAGAATCTTGTGAAAATATTTGGCGCACAGAAGACACCGCCTAAATTAATACGTTCGACGGAAATAAATTATCCGCTTAGAAAAATAAAAACTGAGCGCTCCAAAGGAAGCAAGACATAGTTAATATTTTAGGAATTTTACTTTATTTACTTCCATTGTCATGCATCGGATCAAAAATAGGCTTACCAGCCTTGGCGTCCTGTTTTGCCGCAGCGTTAATCGGATCGAAAATCCGATAGGCGAGCAGTTTCACGTTATCGTTGACAAGGAACCACAGTAGCGCATGTTCCAGGCTTCGGGCTGATCCTTGTAATGAACATTGTCATAGGCAATAGAAAGGATGGCTCCGTCGTTTAAAAGCGCCAGCATCACGATCATCACCGCCGTCAGCGGATAAAAGAATCGTCAGCGTCATGAACAGCAGCACGCGCAGCGTCTCGGCAATGCGGTAGATCGCATAGCTGTTTATCCGCTGGAAGATGCGGCCACAGTCATCACCAAAGCAAACTGCAGCGTGGTGAGGAGCGCGTCGCCGCGATAGATGGCGAAACAGATAATTACAGCCACCAGTGTTACCGCCAGAATGATCAGGTAATCGCCGATTTTCAAAACCGCCTTTTGAAAATGAACCTGTTTTGAATATTTTTTTCCAACTCAATGATGATGAATATCGCCGTGGAAACTCCGATGATGTAAATCCAGTCGATCGGTGAAATCGGTTCACTATGGAATGCGATGTTCATGAATGGCGCATAGGTAAAGAGAACCTGCAGAATGATCATTGCAAGAACACCGAAAAGAAGGGGCTTGTTGCTGAACTGGTTGATTCTGAATATCGGGTATTGTAGAGACCTGCAATTGAAGAGATAGAAAATTTCGCCAAATACGAATACATTCGATGCTATTGTTCGGGAGGCAGCTTCGCTACGACCAGCCTGTATGGCCAACTCGAATAAACCAAACGCACCGACGCATAAAAGAACCCCGACCAGGCATATGCGAAAGATCAAGCGGTTAGCTAGTATCGGCTCACCAGGTAAGCGCGGAGGCCGGGTCATTATGCCCGGTTCCTTGGGTTCAAACGCAAGCATGAGGCCCAATAGCACGGCTGTGGTCATGTTAATCCACAAGATCTGGACCGGCAATATCGGAAGAGCGATACCTGTCGCCACCGCTGCGAGGATAACAAACCCTTCGCCAAAGTTTGTCGGCAGAGTCCAGATGATGAATTTGATGATATTATCATACACACCTCTCCCTTCTTCGACAGCGGCTTCAATAGAGGCAAAATTATCATCGGTCAGAACCATGTCTGCGGTTTCCTTGGCAACATCCGTGCCGGTAATGCCCATTGCTATACCGATATTTGCCTGACGCAAAGAGGGCGCATCGTTGACGCCATCGCCCGTCATGGCGATTGTATCGCCATTTACCTGAAGGGCTTTGACTAAACGCAGTTTATCCTCAGGCGCAACACGTGCAAACACTGAAATAGATCGGACGCTCTCGACGAGATCTTCGTCTGTCATGGAGGTGATTTTTTTCCCGTTCAGGACAAGCAACTGATCATCCTCGCAGTTTTCATCTCCAATGCCGATTTTGCGGGCAATGGCAAGCGCGGTGAGTTCATGGTCGCCTGTGATCATTTTTACGACGATACCAGCCGATTTGCAGGCCCTTACTGCTTGTATCGCTTCGGGGCGAGTAGGGTCAATCATGGCTTGAAGTCCCAGGAAGGTCATTTCACCAGATACATCTTCATGGGTAATCTTGTCGATATGCACTCCGTATGAGCGCCGCGCGAATGCCAGTACGCGCAGTCCTTTACGGGTGAGTTCATTCACCACGCGATGGCTCTGTTCCAGAACAAAGGGGCCTGTTTCACCACTTGCCATCAAAGCGTCGACGCAACGAGGCAAAACGCTTTCAGTAGATCCTTTCATGTAAGCAATTCTTTCTTGCGTCTCGGTTTGTTTATGAAGCGTTGCCATATATTGGTGTTGTGACTCGAAGGGTATTGCATCGATTCGGGGAAGTATGCTATCTGCGGTTTCCCTGTGTTGTCCCGATTTTAGAGCTGAGGTGATCAGTGCTCCTTCGGTAGGATCACCTTCAATTTTCCATCCTGCATCACTCGAAATGAGATTTGAATCATTGCAGAGCAGGCCGGCGGTCAGGCATTCCTGAAGCGAGATGTCGGAGTCCGGATCGATTGACTTGCCGTCAAGACTGAATTCTCCCTGCGGATCATAACCGGATCCAGTCACCACGAATAATTTTCCTCCCGCAAAGATTTCTTCGACGGTCATCTGGTTTTGGGTGAGAGTCCCGGTTTTATCGGAACAGATAACCGACGTGCTCCCCAACGTTTCGACAGCAGGAAGTTTTCGTATGATGACGTTGCGTTTTGCCATCTTGGATACGCCGATGGCCAGGGTGATAGTCAACGCTGCCGGTAGCCCCTCCGGAATGGCTCCAACGGCCAATGCGACAACTGCCATGAACATGTCGAGCACGGATTTGCCACGCAGGTAACCAATAATGAACGTTACCAGCGCAAGGGCGCCGATTATATACAGGAGCAGTGTGCTGAAATGCGCTATCTTCTTCGTCAATGGTGTGGCCAGAACATCGGCGGAGGCGATCATCCGGTTTATTTTCCCGACCTCCGTATCGTCACCTATTGCCGTGACAATGCCCGTCCCGGTGCCATACGTGACCAGCGTGGAAGAGTATGCCATGTTTGTGCGGCAGGCGAGCACCGTATCTGAAGAAAGGGCCTGCGTTTGTTTGATAACCGGAACCGATTCGCCGGTGAGTGTTGATTCGTCAATTTGAAGCTCCCGCAATACCAGAAGCCTGAGATCGGCCGGAACTTTATCCCCGGATTGTAGAACGACAGTATCCCCAATGGTCAATTCAGCAGCATTGACACGCTGCTTCGTGCCATCCCGGATGACCGTGGTCTCGCAGGTCATCATTTTAGCAAGAGACTCAATCGCCTTGCGCGCTTTTGATTCCTGAATAAAACCAATAGTTGCATTAGCCAGCACGACACCGAATATGACGCTGGAGTCGATGAATTCTTTCAAGAAAGCTGTCACAACGCCTGCAGCAATCAAAATGTAAATCAGTGGCTGATTAAATTGCATAAGCAGCAGAACAAGCGCACTGGTCGTTTTCTTATGCGAAATAGCATTAGCACCATACTGTGCTGCCCGCTTGGTGACTTCTTTGAAGGTTAATCCATCCTGTATGGATGTTTCTGCACTCTCAAGCACTTCCATTTCCGGCAAACTATGCCAGGTAGAATCTTGTATCTTCAGCTTACTTAGTGCCTTTCTTTCAATATCCATCGGACAAGCTCCTGGATTTACGACAGCGCCGGATCAACGCGTTAGTTGAACTGTCGTGTTTGAGTTGGTGCTCGGTTCCGGTCTCAAGTTTGGGGATAATTCGCGCGGCAAGCGCCTTGCCCAGTTCGACGCCCCACTGATCAAACGAATCAATTTGCCAAATGGCACCCTGGGTAAAGACACTGTGCTCGTATAGTGCGACAAGCTTTCCCAGTGCCGCCGGAGTCAGCCGTTCCACAAGGATCGTGCTGGACGGACGGTTGCCCTCGAAGGTTTTGTGCGGCGCCAGCCATGCGGGTGTACCTTCTTCTTGAACCTCCTTCCGTGTTTTGCCAAAGGCCAGTGCCTCAGCCTGGGCAAACATATTGGCCATAAGCAAATCGTGGTGGTGGCCCAGATGATTAAGAGACTGAATAAATCCAATGAAGTCGCAGGGAATGAGTTTGGTCCCCTGATGGATCATCTGGTAAAAAGAATGCTGCCCATTAGTACCCGGCTCTCCCCAGTAGATTGGAGCGGTTTGGTAGCCGATCTCAGTTCCATCAAGCGTGACGTGCTTGCCATTGCTTTCCATCGTCAATTGCTGGAGGTAAGCCGGGAAGCGCTTCAGGTACTGCTCATACGGAAGGACCGCGACGGTCTGCGAGGCGAAGAAGTTATTGTACCAGATTCCTAAAAGCCCCATGAGCACCGGCAAGTTATGCTCGAAAGGGGCCGTACGGAAATGTTTGTCCATCTGGTGGAAACCGTCGAGCATGGCGCGAAAATTTTCAGGACCGATGGCGATCATGGTCGAGAGGCCGATTGCCGAGTCCATGGAATACCGTCCGCCAACCCAATCCCAGAACTCGAACATATTGGCGGTATCGATGCCAATCTTAGCCACTTCGTGGGCGTTGGTCGAGACCGCAACGAAATGCCTGGCAACGGCAGCGGGGTGTTTCAATGTCTTGAGTGCCCAGTCGCGGGCCGTATGCGCGTTGGTCATTGTCTCCAATGTCGTAAAGGTCTTCGACGAGATGATGAAGAGTGTCTCCTCAGCGGCGAGGTCGCGGGTAGCCTCGGCGAAATCAGTGCCGTCGATGTTGGAGACAAATCGGAACGTCAGGTCGCGCCGGCTATAATGCCGTAATGCCTCGTACGCCATCACCGGCCCAAGGTCTGACCCGCCGATACCGATATTGATGATGTTACGGATCGGCTTGCCGGTGTGGCCCTTCCATTCTCCACTGCGCACCCGGTTGCAAAAACCGGTCATCTTATCGAGCACATCATGAACCTGAGGCACGACGTCTTCGCCATCCACGATGATGGATTCCCCTTTGGGCGCGCGCAGGGCCGTGTGTAAAACTGCTCGATTTTCAGTAACATTGATCTTATCGCCCCGGAACATGGCATCAATGCGAGCGCGCAGGCCGGACTCCTCCGCCAAGTGCAAAAGAAGGCTTAAAGTCTCGTCGGTGATACGATGCTTAGAATAATCAAAGTAGATGCCGATGGCCTCAGCTGTCAAACGCTGTCCGCGCTTTGGATCTTCCGCAAAGAGCTGCCGGAGATGCAACTCCCGGACTTTCACGTAATGGGCTTCTAGGGCCTTCCATGCCGCGAGCTCATTAAGTGGTATTATGTTTTTCGTCATATTGATGTCCTTTCCATCGCGGTATTATATTTGCCAAGGCGCATTATTTCTCCTCATCCGGGTACAAAGCAGGCTCGGTTTCGAGCGCTTCGCACACGTGCGCCAACCGCGTTTCGATCCTCGCCCGATCATGCGCGGATTCGAGAGTGCGCTCAGCCAATTCGGCGATCCATTGCACTTGATCGCGAAGCGCCCGCCGCCGGCTTGGGCCGGCTGTCACACTGGCGATTGTTTGCACCGCTCCCAGCATCCTTAACATGATGGCTACATTGCCTGTGGCGTTGCCTCGAATTTGGTCGAACGCTTCGGAAAGCAAGCTTTCAAAGCTCGGGCCTTTAGCGATCACGCGCAGCTGCCCTTCTTCATAACGGTGCGATGAAGGGATTTGCCGGGGCGCCAGCTGCGCCATAATCGCTGTCAGATAATCCACACACATCACGGCTGTCGTGGTGTCGTTGATGCCGGGGGAGAGGGCTTTCAACGCCATATCCACGATCTGTCTGATGCCGAAGGCAGCGTCCTGTTCAACCGTCCGGTAGCTGCTGATGCTGAAAGTATCCTGCAAGGCTGCAATCGTCTCGTGATCCGGTGGATTTTCAAGAGCGAGTGAGGCCAGTGGGCTGTTCCGGACAACGAAATCACCGATGCCGTGCTCCATTCTCACGATGCTTTTCCTCTTCCGCGCCAGACGCAGGAGCGCTGCGTTATTCACGCTCTGGATATAGCCGTTTTGCGAGGCCCGGACGGCACGCCAATTCCGCCCGGATAGAGGGCTTAGCGTCTGGCCATCATCGTCTTCACCCGGCCCCCGGCCAAGTTTTTCCGGAAACAGCCGGTCAATGACTGCGATGGTTTCTTCGGCAACCGAGGAGATAATGCTTGACGCCTGGATTGAAGAGGCAATGTGATGAATGAAGAACATGAGGGCCACGACACCTCCAAGCGCCAGCACGAAGCCGAAAAACACCGCCAGGTTTGGAACAAATGCCCCCTCGTCGCCGCTGCGAATGGTGCGCAACACGATCAGGCAGTATGTAAAAATTCCCGCGAAAATTCCAAGCACGACCTGCGTGACGCGGCTGCTCATGAAGTTCCGCAGAATGCGCGAGGTGTATTGGCTCGAAGCCAGCGCCAGCACCACCAGGATCATAGAAAACATGACGCCTACCACGGTCATCATCGAACCGGCAATTGTGGACATCATTCCGCGAGCACCTTCCGCACCAGACCCAAACAGTCGAGGCCACTGGGCCAGCCATTGGTCGCTTCCGGCGGAGTCCGCTTCGATCATCGCTGCTGCGAAGGCAGCGCTGAACAAAACAATCAGCGAAGGAGTAAACCAAAAGCTGGACTGTAGGTTACTCCAGAGTTGTTTGATCTTATTCATGGGTCAGCTTCCATTTCCAGTTCCGGACTTCCGGCAGATCCTGGCCGTGCTTATTAATATATGTTCTGTGTTCAATAAGTTTTTTCTCCAGCATTAGCTTCAGTTTCGCCCCTTTGTCACTCAATTGTGGCACACGATTTATTACATCTATTACCAGATGAAACCGGTCCAGATCGTTGAGTACCAGATTGTCAAAGAAAGTAGTTATGGTTCCTTCTTCCTTATAACCACGAACATGCATGTTTTCATGGTTCGTACGGCGATAGGTAAGAGAATGTATCAGCTGTGGATAGCCGTGAAAAGCAAAAACAATAGGTTTATCTTTCGTAAACAAAGCATCGAATTCAGAATCGGTTAATCCGTGTGGGTGTTCTGTATTGGGTTCAAGTTTCATCAGATCGACCACGTTAACTACCCTGATTTTCAGGTCAGGTAAATGCTCCCGTAGAATGGAAACTGCAGCCAGTGTCTCGAGTGTAGGTACATCACCGCAGCAGGCCATTACTACATCGGGTTGCGAACCTTGATCATTACTTGCCCATTGCCAGATACTAATTCCACGGGTGCAATGTTCTATAGCTTCTTCCATGTTTAACCATTGAGGTGCCAGATATTTACCGGCAATCACAACATTTACATAATTACGGCTCCTTAAGCAATGATCCCCAACGGACAATAAACAATTCGAATCCGGTGGCAGATAGACACGCGCGATGGAAGCCTTTTTGTTTACCACATGATCGATAAATCCGGGATCCTGATGGGTGTCGCCATTATGCGCCTGTTGCCAAACATGCGAAGCAAGCAGGTAATTCAGTGATGCTATTTTTTTTCTCCATGGCAATTTAGCACTTACTTTCAACCACTTGGCATGTTGATTAAACATCGAATCGACAATATGAATAAATGCTTCATAGCTGGTAAAAAGCCCGTGTCGTCCGGTGAGCAGGTATCCTTCGAGCCAGCCTTCGCATTGATGTTCGCTCAATATCTCCATTGCCCGTCCCTGGGTTGCAAGGAATTCGTCATTATCTTGTGTTTGAGCTTCCCATTGCCGGTTGGTCACCTCAAAAATGGCGTTCAGGCGGTTGGAAAGGATTTCATCAGGACCGAAAACACGGAAGTTGTTTTGATCCGTGTTAAGTTTTATCACATCGCGAAGGAACTCGCCAAGCACATGTGTGTCGGAAGACATAACCGAGCCCGGCGATGTAACCTGAACAGCATTATTCCGGAAGTCCGGCATAATCAGGTCGTGCAGTAATAAGCCACCGTTGGCGTGCGGATTAGCTCCCATTCTTCGTTCACCCTTTGGCGCCAGTTCTGCTAATTCCGGTATGAGACGCCCCTTTTTATCAAAGAGCTCTTCCGCTTTATAGCTTTTCATCCAGTTTTCCAGCAATTTTAAATGATGTGGATGATCTGAATCTACCTGTAAAGGAATTTGATGTGCCCGAAATGTTCCCTCAATTTGGAGTCCATCTACTACTTTGGGTCCGGTCCAACCTTTAGGTGAATTAAATACAATCATTGGCCAGCGTGGGCGGGTAGCATGGTTATTGTCTCTGGCATTGCTTTGTATTTGTTTAATTTCCTCAATAGCAGTATCTAAAATACCAGCCATGAGTTGATGCATCTTTTCCGGTTCATCACCTTCAACAAAGTGAGGAGTCCAACCATAACCTCGGAGCAACTGTTCCAGTTCCTCACGCGGGATACGGGCCAGAATCGTTGGATTGGCAATTTTGTAGCCGTTAAGATGCAAAATTGGTAACACAGCCCCGTCGGTAATCGGGTTTAGAAATTTGTTGGAGTGCCATGCCGTTGCCAGTGGACCTGTTTCCGCTTCGCCGTCACCGATGACGCAGGCGACGACCAATTCCGGATTATCAAACACGGCCCCGAAGGCATGGCTGAGCGAGTACCCTAACTCTCCACCCTCATGGATCGACCCGGGACACTCCGGCGAGACATGGCTGGGAATCCCACCGGGAAACGAGAATTGAGTGAACAGCTTCTTCAGCCCGGCTTCGTCCTGGCTGATATTCGGATAAATCTCACTGTAGGTTCCTTCAAGATAGGTATTGCCCACCAATGCCGGGCCGCCATGGCCGGGACCGGAGATGTAGAACATATCCAGATCATACTTCTTGATGACCCGATTCAGGTGCACATAGATGAAATTCTGGCCCGGCGTCGTCCCCCAGTGCCCGAGCAGCATCGCCTTCACGTGTGATAATTTCAGCGGCTCGCAAAGCAAAGGATTCTCGTGAAGATAAAGTTGGCCTACCGAGAGGTAGTTCGCGGCACGCCAGTAGGCGTTTATCTTTCGCAGCAGATCGGGCGACAGCGGCTTATCTATTTTGTTCGACTTCTCCGTTTCCACGGCGATGTTTTTCCTGAGTCCATTTTTCACCTTCATAACAATGTTCCTTTCAGGCGCTTTTTTGTTTTCACAATTCAAAGCACCCTTTCCTGCGCTTGCTTCAGCGGGAATGCTTCCTGGCAGCCGGTTAAACGACCCAGTATCCTTGGTGATTGTAATGTCGATGCAGTCTGGTTTCATAATCCCGGGTTATCAGCAGCTCCTCCGTGTATTCCGGTGACTGAGAGATGGTCTCGCGGATTAGACTGACGAAGACTTTTCCCTCGATCCAATTAACGCGCTCGATCCATTGCGTTGAAACCAGAACCTTTTTCCCCGGCCACCAGTTCCTTGTATCGATGATTAGATAACGAATTGCCCATGTCTCGTCATCGATTACAAAATCTTCGACGTGGCCAATCTCGCCATCTGCGGCTTGGATGTGATAGTCGCTCACCTCGTGAGTGCTGCGTAGATGGTGATCCCACGCTTTCCCACCCTGGTTGATTTCTCTCCATTTTTCACGTTCACGCAAAATGGTGGGATAATACCCCCACATGTAGGGGCCATTCCAATACATCGGCCATCCATAATACCCGTAATAGGTTTCCTCATATTGTCGCGAAACGGGCCTGTCACTGTTCAAGGAAGGACTGTCCTCAATTTGCTTTTTGGTCAAATCGATCGTTATGGATTGTCCTTCTTTATTCGCAGCGGCCAGCGCATAAGGCGAGATCAATACCTGCCTGCCCAAAAGCCAGTTTCCTGTGTCGGCAACCAGATAACGAATCGTCCAGTGGTGGTCATCAAAATAGAATTCTTTGACCTTTCCTATGTCCGCATCGCGGCCGTGCAATTTATAACCTTTTAGCGATTTGGCTTTCCTTAGCATAATAGCACTCCTTTCATTTTTTGAGTTTAGTTTCCAGTATGCTGTCCACAAGTTCATGGTTCATAGCCAACCCCCGCTAAAACCAGCACGCCTCAAGCCGCAGGCGATGTATGAGCAGTTTTGCATCAATCGCCACAATAAGCCGGTACGATAGTTTTCGATCATCAAAACAATCGGCCCTTGATTAAGCCCGTAATGCCAGGGTGATACCCAGCCAAAGGGATTGCTTGACTTTACCGGGTAGGTCGGATTGAATGTCGCCTTGAAGCCATAGGGGTGGTCCATTTTCCAATTGATCTCGTGTATCAGATAGTCGATCACGGGCAGCACGATCTCCGGCGCAAAAGGCAGCGACGGCACCACCGCCCACGGCGCGATGGTGCCGTCGTCGGGCCCATACGGCACACCTCGTCCAACGTAATCAAAGAATTGGCGTTCGATGCCGTTCACTTTGAGCGTGTCCGGGCCGGGGCCGTCGCTTGCGGTAATTCCCCAGCAATTGCGGCCATAGCCCGCGAACTTGAGCGGGTTGTCTATCGCATACTGCTGTTGCACATAAGTCGCGCGACGGCTGTTCTCGAAATAGTCGATGCCCTTAGCTTGCATGAACGCGTCCTGAATGCCGCGAAAGTCGATCCAGACATGCGAGAGCTGGTGTGTGAATAAGGACCCGGCATAAAGATATTCATATCCGCAACAGCTCTCCCACCGGTAGGTCGAAGTCCACGCGGCGTAGCAGCTTTCGGGCAGCGGATGAGTGGGAGAGCCCAGTCCCAGGACATACAACAACATCGCCTCATCATAGCCTTCCCAATGGTATTTGAGAAATCCGCTTTCGGGCTTCCAACCGTGCGTAACCGTTGTGCCAAGGTTTTGCGCCCATTGCCAATCAGCACGGCGATAGAGCGCGTCGGCGAGGGTGCGGATTTCATGCTCGTCGGCCGTATCCTTATCAAAATAAACTCCCGCAGTTAAAGCACCCGCCAGCAAAAAAGCGCTATCTATCGTTGACAGTTCGCATTGCCAGGCGCGCCGGCCGGTCTGCATGTCAAGAAAATGATAATAAAATCCCTGGTAGCCGGTAGCGTCGGGCTCGGGGCCTTGCTGACTGTTCCAGAAAAAACGCAATGTGATCAGCGTTCGTTCTGCCGCTGCGGCACGCGATATATATCCGCGCTCGACGGCCACAGGGTAAGATGCCAGCGCGAGGCCTGTAGCGGCAATACTGGCAGGCCAATCCGCTGCGTTCTTGTCGATCACCAGCCCGTTGTCCGGATTCGTCTCATGCAGAAAGTAGCTGAATGATTTGTGCTGAAGCTTTTCCAGCTCAGCGTTTGTAACGGCGTGCGACGGTAGTGCAATATCAAGCGCGTTTTTCCGTTCAATCATGTTTTATCCTCAAGCTATTTCCCGGCGACACCGAGCGGATCGACGCCCATGCTGATCTTCGCACCCCGAATGGCGTCCATGTCGAGCACACTGGCGAGATCAGCAATGTATGAATTGAGATAGTCGTGCCGGTGCGTCGTTGCGGCGCGAAGGGCTTTTTCGAACAGAGGATCATCGATCTTCTGCTGTTTTCGGTAGAGACAAATGGCTTGGCTGATAGCAAGGATATGCCATTCATTGAATGCTTTATCGAAGGCTGAGCCGCGATGCCCTGATGTGCCAAACGCGACCCGTTGTAACGAAACTTTCGGATCAGGCACTTCGGTATAATAAGCCGTAATAAGTTTGGGCACCTTCACCAGCATCGCCGGTTCGGCAGGTTTTCCCGCATAAGGGCTTACTTTCATCGTTTTCCCTTTAATTACTCCGATGACTTTTTCGTCAAAGCCGCCATCAGCTTGTCGAAAGGCTCATCAAATTTCTTGACGCCTTCGTCTTCTAGTTGCTGAGTTATCTTGTCGATGCTGATTCCTAGTTCCGGTAATCGTGCCATTATCCAATGGGCTTCCTCAACATCTTGTTCGAGGCGTAATTGCGGATCGCCATGATCACGGTAAGCATTGATCGTTTCCAGCGGAATGGTGTTTACCGTGTCCGGTCCGATGATCTCTTCAATGTATTTTACATCGCTGTAGTCCGGGTTCTTGGTACTTGTGCTGGCCCAGAGCAGGCGCTGTGGATGCAAACCATTATCAGCCAGCTTCTTGAATCTATTACTGGCGAAAATATCCTTGTAGATTTGATAAGCCGCTTTAGCGCTCGAGACGGCCACTTGTCCGTGAACCTTTTTTGCAATTTCCGCCTTCTTACCGCGAGGCTCAATGAATTTCTCCACCAGCGGGTCCACCCGGGCATCAATACGGCTTAAAAAAAAGCTGGCCACCGAGGCGATATGTTGAAACGGTTTCCCTTGATTTGCACGTGCTTCAAGACCTGCAATGTAAGCTTCCGCGACCTGTCGATAACGAGGCAACCCGAAAAGCAACGTCACGTTGACATTAATCCCTTCACTGATGAGTTGCCGGATGGCAGGCAGACCATCGGACGTCGCCGGAACTTTGATTAAAACATTGGGCCTGTTGAGTGCTGCCCATAATCGGCGGGCTTCTTCAATTGTACCTTTGGTGTCATGCGCCAGATGGGGGTTGACTTCCAGACTCACATATCCATCTTTGCCGTCAGTCCTGTCATAGAGAGGCCGGAACTCGTCTGCGGCACTTTCGACATCGCGCTGGCTGAGAGCTTCATAAATTGCATTAACATTATTTTTCTTGAGGGCCATGTCTCGAATATCCCGGTCGTAAAGGTTGCTTTCCGCTATTGCCTTCTCAAAAATAGATGGGTTCGAGGTCATCCCTCTCAGTCCATCCTCCTCGATCAGACGCCGGAGTTCTCCGCCGGCGATCAGGTCGCGCCGAATGTAGTCGAGCCAAACTGACTGCCCGAGCGCTTCTAGTTTTTTCAAAGGATTCTCTTTCACTATTTTACCCCTGCTATTTGATTTAATGAAAACCACGCAAATCGGTTTTTAATCGCCGCCTCCTAACGCAATATATCCCGGAGGAAGCGATAAAGTGCCACCTCCTCCGGGATAATAACGTGACCATCTTGCAACAAAAGAGATGTTGACTAATCTAAATGTTTTATCACCAACAGAGTTGACGGATCATCAGGGTCATCAACTTCTTCAAAGCCCATCTCCTTAACGAATTTACGCATAGACGAGTTGTTGTGGATGACGGAGCCAGTGATTTGTTTTATCCCACTTACCTGAAGGTGCTCTATCAATGCATTCATCAGTCTTTTACCAATGCCACGCTTTCGCCATGCGTCTCCAACGACAATTGCAAACTCACAGTTCGCCCGATCCGGATCAATCACATATCGCGCCACACCGATTTCTTCTTCACCTTTTGCTCCACTGCGCAGGACAACCATGGCCACTGCGTTTCGCGCATCAAGTTCCGTAAACTCCTTTAATTCTTTCGTGCTAAGGTCTTTGATCGTGCCGTGGAAACGGCGGTAGCTTGACTCAGGGGAAAGTCCATGGACGAATGCTTGCTCTCTGGCGGCATCGGCAGGTGCGATATGACGCAACGTCAGCTTCTCTCCATCAGCAAGTGTCCAATTTCCTTCATAATCGTTCTGACCCATGGTATCATCCTATATTCCGTCCTGACTGAAAAACAACGACGTAAAGAAACTTTTTTCTCTTGGTTTTTCGCGAACATCTTTTAGGATTTCAGCCCCCACCGCCCCCAGAACATCCATGGGATCAACAAGAATTTTTGTTTCGCATCGGGAACATTCATACTGAAGATTGCCGGAGAAAGGATTGTGCCCCTTGTGCTTAAAACTACGGGAAATCGGCCTGTCACCAGTTTTATCTTGAAAAGCGGCGCCCTGATTCTCAAGGATGCCTACAAAATTACAATGCACACATTTGATGCAGGCCATAAAGGCTCCTTTGCTGTTGAAGTTTGCGAAACCATTGCCGCCCGACAAGACACAAAAGTACCAATAACCCCATCATTCTATTCGTCGTCTGTCTCTGCATCGTCATCGACATTAAATGGTTCCTGTTTTACCAGAAATATGGAGCAAGGCATGGCTCTGATGATTTCATCATTACTGCCTCCGACCAAGAGGCGTTCCAGGCGGTTTTCTGTTTGGCTGCGGAGGATCAGCAGATCGATATTTTCTTCTGCTATGAGTTCCAGGACGACCTCGGAAGGCGTTCCTTCCCTGACAAATTCTCGAATGACCATGTCCTTTTTATTTTCGATGCTGATAATCTCATGCAGTTCCTCTTTATTTTTTTCCATTTCCCGTTTACGTTCTTGTTCCATGGACACCATGGGGAGGCTCCATCCCTTAAGCCACGTTGTATCGATAACGTGAACAACGGAAAGTCGGGCATGATATTGACCGGCTAATGAAATCCCAAACTGTACCGTTTTTCTGCAATTTGGGGTCAGCCAACTTACAGCAAGAATGTTTTTGATAATTCCCATAATTGATCTCCTTTTTAAGTTAACTTTTGTCGGTTCAAGTCTCCGGCTTGAAACCATTCGGATGATTAAAAGAATAACAAATTTACAATAGCAAATAGCCTGCCAATCGCCGAAGGTATGCCTGAATTTTGGATTCACTCTTTAATAACGGATGATTAAATTAAAAGAGACGGCAAGCCTGAAAGATAAAGCCCTTTACCAGGCCTCAGCATTTGGTGGAGCCTCAATATGCTGAGGGAAACTGGATGTGATCTGGACCCCATCGTTAGATTTATTTTTGACATGGCTATTTCTACTTTTTAGATTTATTTATAACATAACAACGTAACGGCAAATAACCTGCCAACAGTGGAATGAAAGCCAAATACTTGGTTTAGTCCTTTAAGAACAATGAATTAGATAAACAGACGACCATCGGTATCTTTGATTTCGTTTTTCAGCTGGATGACCTGGGCCGCTTGGTTTGCGTCATCGTCCTGGTTGTAGAGCGGCAAGTCGCTGATTTGCGATTGTTTGAATGTGAAATCAGACGGTGCCAATTTTACAACCGCGTTGGCCAGTTTAAGGTTGAATGAATCCTTGCGCAAACTTCCCACGATAACGGCGATTTTGTATTGACTCATTATGATCTCCTTTTAAAATATCAAGTCCTGACGCAGCCGATCATTTATTCTTGCCTGTCAGGTAATCAATCATCGGCTGGGTGACGAGCGGAACCAGATCGCCAATCATGTGCGGCATCAGGTTGTCCATCACTTTGGGCATCATCTCCGGCATCTGCTCGAGCATGTAATCAGGCATGGGAATTCGGGCGGCAACCCGCGCAAGCATGACCGGCATAACCTTGGGCATCATCATCGGCAGCAGCCGGGGGAACAATATAGGAAACATGCGTTTCATTAAATTGAGAGCGCCGGGAATCTTGCCCATGGCCCGCATCATGGACCCCATGCCAAAAGGCATGGCATCAATCAGTTGCGGCCACATCGACCCCATCAGGTCGGCAAAGCCCCGCGGCGTCATGAGTGATATGAAGGCATCGAATACACCCCACTGGCGGTGCACATCCGGATTAGGATCAGGGAAATCATAGCCCAGGGCGTTTCCGGCCAAATGAGCTAAATCAACAATCTCCACCGGCAGGTTTTTCTTCTTTGCGGTAACGCGCAACTGCACCTGGCAGCAGGGACATAGTGCCAGAACTTTTTCGGCGCCTGCTTCCACTGCCTCGTCAAGTCTTGTTTTTCCGATATCGGCAGCAATAGGAGGATCTTTGATGAGGGTGAGCACACTGCCGCAACAGCGGCCCTGCTCGCGGTTATGTTCCATTTCCACAAATTCCACATTGGGAATTGCCTTGATCAAATCGCGGGGCGGTTCATAAACACCGGAAGCCCTCCCGATATGACAGGAGTCATGCCACGTTACTTTCACCGGTGGCATATCATTGGGCGGAAATACAAATTCACCGGATTTAATTTTATCGGCAAGAATTTCCGAGTAATGTTTGGCTGTGATATTGTATTCTATCCCCAATTTCTTGGCCCATTCGGGATAAACATTTCGCCACATCATGTCGCAGGCCGGACAAGAGGCAATCACTGTATCGGCGCCGGTGTGTTTTACAACTTCTATATTTTTGCGCATGATATCCGCAAACAGGTTCCATTTACCGGCTACCAGCATCGGAGTTCCGCAGCAATTTTCCGGTTCTCCCGCGTAAGTAAAATCCACCCCCGCGTGGTCAAGTAATCGGACAGCGGCCATGGCAATGTCATGCTCCACATAGCTCGCCGTGCATCCGGCAAAATACATGGCTGGTGCTTTGCGTCCCGGTCCGTGTTTTTCCTTCAGGTCTTCGGGAAACCAGTCTGCCCTGTTTTTGCGGTACCATGCCCAGATGTTGCCCTCATTACGAAGCGCTTCGGCCATCATTTCGAAAGGCGGAAACGTCATCCGTTTTTCCTGATTGATCAACTTGCCGCGCAGTTTCATCCAGGAGGGCTCGATGGGCAGTGCGGTCGAACAACGTAAATTGCAAAGCTCGCAAGTTGTACAAACCAGAAACGTATCAACCTGGGCATGATCCCATTTGGCCCGTCCTTCCAGATATTCCCGCAGCCAGTACCATTTGCCGCGCGGGCTCTGGCTCTCCCATCCACGGCCGTAAAATTGATCGCATTCCTCCACACAGTAGCCGCACTGAGAACAACTGTAAGCATACCAGACCACATCTGCCGGAATGTCCGTTACGGGATAACTTTTTCTCTCTCCGATATGCGTGATGACGTGATTGCCCAAAGGTCGGATCAACGGCTCAAAAGTAGCGGCCAGGCTCATGGCGCTGTCCATGATTGTAAAACCGATCACTTTTCCCGGATTGAAAATGCCCTTTTCATCAACTTGGCTCTTGAAAGCTTTTAATCGGGCTAAACGTTTTGCCCCTAATACTTTTTTGGCTTTTGATTTGAAATACAATCCGGTTGAGTAGGCACGGCCGCCGTTGGCTTCGGCAATTTTCATAATGGACAACGAAAGACTGAAAACAAAGTTATAACTGAATTTACGCTGATCCGCCGGGATAAAGCCCAGAATAACGACCTCCGGGTTTCCGTCTTTGCCTTTGCGGACAACTGTTCCTTCCTTAACAACGGGTTGATTGATTTTATTTTCCACTTCAGTCATGAATCGGCCCAATCGAGACAGCGGGATAACAACTTCGGCTGGCACCAGACTGGGCCCCAGCCGTTTGACGACCATGATCTTGAATCGGCTTTTCCATTCATGTTCGGCGATGCGCTCACTTAATATTTCGCCCTGGCAGCGATGCAAAATATTATTCAGCTTTTCCATAATCTGCGGTGCATCTTTTTTCTGAAAGGCGACGGTGGCGACATAGGATGCAGGCAGCAGTACCCTTTCTTCCATCGGATGACCGTTGTGTTCCATCAGCGGCGAGCGGTTTTTCATTTCCGCCATACGGGGATTGATGAAAACAAGAGACCATATCGGCAGATCTGCTTTGACAATGTCTTCTACAATCCGCTGGAGGTCCGACGCATCCGGACAACCGATGGCAATAACTTCGAGTTCCTCTTTCGGTTGAACTTTCATGGTTAAGTCGAGAATAAAACCGGTGGTGCCCTCAGCATCGGCGATCAGTTCCAGATCATCGCCTGTGAAAACGCGCACCGAACCGTCGGGCAGGGCGACACGGGCGGAAACAACATTTTCCCGAAACCAGCCGTATTGATAGGAACCGAAACCCGCACCGCCTTGCGCCAGCCAGCCGCCGACGGTCGAGCCGGGATAGCTTGACGGATAAAGATTGACGGTAAGCCCCTCTTTAGCCAGCGCGGCATCAACTTTTTCCCAGACAATACCTGCCTGGCAGGTCACGGTTTGCGCTTGTTTATCGATAGATAGAATTTTATTGAGCCGGAAGAAATCAACAACAATCCCCTGCTTGACCGGCAGGACCCCGCCATAGCCGGAAGATGCTTTGGCCCGCGGTGTAAGCGCTATATTATTTTGCCCGGCCCAGTGAATGAGCTTGACCAGTTCTTCTTCGTTTTGGGGCTGAACTATCGCATCGGGAACGGTTTTGCCAATGAGCGGTGCTATAAGCGAAGGTATTGCCGCAATGTCATGGCGTGTATAAGACACGCTCCATTTCATTGAAATTAACCCGATTGCCAAACTGCGTTTCAAGATACTCTTTTTTACCACCGTCCATTCATCGCCCCCGTTACTTGTAAAAGCCAGGTCATTATTTTTTGAAATGTATCACGTTTCAAGATCACGCTTCATCCGGTCAAAATCTTCTTTACTGATTTCTCCCTTAGCGTAACGCTTCTTTAAGATATCCAACGGTGTTTCCTGCGTCGCTCCGCCCGTGGTCTTCGCCCTGATATTTTGAATGATAAAATAAGCGACAACACCAATGACAATAACCAACAATATCCACATAAACATTCCTCCGAATCCGAAGCCAGAATGCATCATGGGTCCCCAACCGCCGGGACCTTGATCGCCATATCCACCCATACCTCCACAGGACACAAGCAATCCTGCCATCATTAAAGCAAATATTGTATAAAATGTTTTCATCTTCGGTATCTCCTTTTCAGATGTGATTCTATTATTCCAGCTTAAGAGTTGTATCGCATGTTTTACGGTCTCTATTTGTTGTCAATTCCACATCCCAACTCGATATTTATCCCGGAGGCAGTATTAAGATGCTGCCTCCGGGATCATAACATTATGCCTTGAAACAAAGTTGCAAGCCAACCGGGGCAAAGGTCCTGTTCCTAATAAGCCGATTTTATATAGCCCGTTGTCTTGTCAATATGAACCCTGTCAACAAGGTCGTTCTTCTTTGTCAATATCTCCGCCTCAAAGGCCCCACCCACGTCTTTAATCTTGCCCAGCTTCAGATTGGGATTTCTCGAAGACTTCAAATAGTCATTCATCATGGCCTCGGCTTCCTTTGCGTCTATCGCCTTGCCGCTTGACGGATATTGCCGTCCATAGCCGCGGCCTGTACCATAATAGTCTCCCATCATGCCATATCCCATGCCATAATCAGACCCATATCTGCCCATCATACCGCGTCCCATACCCCAGCCTCTGCTGAATCCATAGCCATGACCCATGCGCAAGGCATGATCAAACATCACCAGATGCCAGCGGCTCTGAATGAGGATGGCATTCAACACCTGAGCCGTATCGCGATCCTCTGCCTTTTTTACGAGCCATTCATAACGGGGCAACAACTCGTTTTCCATTTTCACGCTGAGTTCGTAAGCCTGCTTCAAGGTCTTATTGTCCACCACGGGGGGCGTCTTCCCATCGGCGGGTAAACCATAAGCTTTAAACAGTTGTCCTATCCATTCGACGTGATTTTCTTCCTGAGGAATGACCATCATATAAGGCATGTAGACATTGAATTTTTCCTGATCGGCCTGATACTGCGCCAGAGATTCTTTTTCCAGCGTGAGAATCTCCCGGAGTTTTTGTGTCCATTCCGTACTTTTGGGTGCGGGCAGTTTAGCCGGAACATCAATCCAGCCATCTCCCATCATTCCCGGGCCCATGCCATAGCCATATCCGTGACCCATGCCGTAACCATAGCCGCCTCTGCCGGTTTGACTCTGCACCGTGGCAGCGCCAAGGACAAATGCCACAGCCAGCATTAGCGATACAAGGAAAATAACTTTCTTCATAATATCTCCTTCCTTGATTCGATGTTCTCAATATTGAGAATATTGTCAAAATGAGTAACGATCGCCGTCTCTTCAATGTTCAAGCAAAAATCTGCGCCCATTAATGTTGGACAAGGAGCACGGGGCTTTTTGCTTCCTCCATGACCTTCTCTGAAACTAACCCCATCATACGTTTGATCATTCCTGTTTTGCCGTGGGACGGCATCACAATTAAATCGACACTGTTTTCATCCTGCTCTTTGAGAATTTCCGCCACAGTATCACCTTCCCGGATATCGCTGATCACTTCTATCTCCTGGCCTTCTGGAAATTTGGCCAGTTCTTTCTGCATCATCTCTTTCGCCCGAAGGATTTCCGCCTCCTCGGCCTGTTTGACTGCCGATGCATCAGGAACATAATCCACCGCCCATTGCGTAATCGGCGCCGCAACATGCAGCAAATAGACTTTGGCATGGTATTGCTTTGCCAACTCCAATGCCTGTTTCAGCGCTTCGTCTGAGTTACCGGAAAAGTCTGTTGGTACAAGAATTCTTTTTGGTGTAAACATGATCATTCCTCCTTTCATGAATAACCGCCACCGTTGACTTGTTAATTCGTTAACTCACCCAATCTTTTTACGCTTTTCCTCTCATTTCCTTGATGGCTTCTTGCCACCTCATTCATAGCTATAATTTTAGCATTACCCCTTAAATAATCAATGCCCTTTCCTGAATGGTTAGAAGAACGGAAATAAATTGTAGAATTGCTTATCAATGGGGAGATTACTTAATTAATTGATAATTCAGCTGATTTCTCGCAGCAGCCGGGCGATTTCCTGCTGGTTTCGCAGGTAGAAACAGAAACGAGCGAGGCTTCCGGTTTTCCTCCCCACGCNNCGTCTTCATCCGTTTCATCATCTCCAACGAAAAATCCTTTCGGACACCCTGCCTGATTCATCAAATGCGTAAGGGCAGCACCCTTGTCCGGAGCGCCTTTCGGAACAAGGTTCTCAACATAAATACCGCCAAACTATTAAGAACCCGGCGTACGGCCCATCCAGTCGAGGTTGGCGATCGCACCGAGCCGTTCGCGGAAAATGCGATAGTACAGCAATTCTTCCTTGCCGCCGAGCACCCAGCCATTCGGAAGCGTGCGCTCGCGAGCAAAGTCAGAATCGGAAATGGCCGATTCCGCATGATTGGCAAGAAGGTCCTGCACGCCCGCACCTTCCCAGAATTTGGCTTTGGTGCGATTGAGAACCCGTTCGGGCAGAATATCGGAAACAGCCTCGCGGAGAATCCACTTTTCGACTCCGCCTCGCAGCTTCAGGTCAATGGGGATTTGAATCGCTAGTTCCACAACATCCATATCAAGAAAACACACATGTGCGCGCAGCCCGTAAGCGGACGAGCAGCGATCCACCCGCTGAAGGGCGGTGTTGTGGAGCCGGCAGGTGATGTTGATTAACTCGGCATCCAGCCGCTCGCGCGGCAAATTCTTCAGGTACGCATATCCCGCGAACAGCTCGTCTCCTCCCTCGCCGGAGAAGGCCTCGGCTGAAAACTGACGGATTTGCTGCGACGCGAAATATTGCATAATGCTGGAGCGGACGAGTAATGCATCAAATGATTCAAGGCGCCAGATCACATCAGGCAGGACGCGTAGCATGTCTTCGAGCGTAACAATAACTTCGTGGTGATCGGACTTGATGAAATCAGAGACCTCCCGGGCATACGCCAGATCCGGCGCTCCCGCAACGCCTGCAGCAACGGTCCAGAGCCTTTTAACATGCGGCCGTGCTAGGGCCGCCATAGCACTGGAATCAAGCCCGCCGGACAGATAGCAACCGATCTCGTCGGAATTGATCCGCTTTTGGATGGCCGATTCCAGACGTAAACGCAGCTCGGCCGCAATATGATCTGGCGCGTCCGTCAACGGGGCGGACTGGGTCAGTTCAAAATATCGCTCAAACTTCTTTCCATCGAAGCGGCAACCGGGAGGTAACTCGTTAACATCGCTTGTCGCTTCCAGCAGGCCCTTGACCTCTGAGGCAAAGCATAAAGCGCCGTCTTCCCGGCGGCCATAATATAGCGGCACAACCCCGAGGGCATCGCGTTCGAGCAGAGGAAGGCCATTGGCCTGCCCGGCCAGGGCGTAATGCTGATCGCTGGCCGAGTCTTCCACCATGCCGTTATCGGAGGCTGGCGACTGGCGCTCAGTCCTTACCACGCCCAGTGTCGCGTTGGTTAGGGTTTGCATCCGTATCCCACCGTGTTCGCGGTGCGCCATCCGTTTAAGCATCCGCTCGACCATCATCTCGCTCTGTGCTGTAAAAACTCCTGCAATAGCTGCCATGTTTCAACTCCTTTCATGAAGCGCCGTCCGCCCTGGCTTGGTCAAGGATAAAACGGACGCGATCGGCGGCGGATATCACCGCGCCGGTCTCGTCCACTACTTTGATCACACCACCTGAAGCTTTCGTGCGCCACTGTGTTGCTTTTATAAAATCCTGCCGGCATTCCCATAAATAGGGAACGGGAAGGAATCCGTCGGCAAAAATGCGGTAAAATCCGTCCGCGCTATAAGGATCAGGCACGTTCGATTCGATCGCGGTGATGATCGTTCGCGCTTGTTCGAGAAGATCGGTCATTCGCAAGCGCACTTCAACGTGGTCGGTCATGTCATCCACGTCACCCTTTTTCCGCAGCCGGCGATATTCCTCAAGCGCAAACCGCGTGATCTGAATGCTCTCATCAATGACGGGTGGATCTGCCAGATGGGATCCCTCCGAATAGCTGACAACATGGATCATCGGCGGACTGAGCGGATCAGCGGGTTCGATGTCGTCCATCAATGCCGTAACGGCCGCCAGCTGCGCTTTTGCCTTCTCCTGATCGTGGGAAAAATAATCGAGTCCTCCGCGGGGCTGAAGAATCACGGTGAAACGATCATCCTCCAGTTGACGAATCAGCCGCAGCATCGCCCGCGATTTAGCCATATCCTGCACACCCCAGATGTAGCGCGGAGTATTGAGCATGTTCTGAAGGACCAGATGGCGGATGCCCAGCTTTTTGGCAAGCTTAGCCGCAAGAAACGCAGAAACAATGTAAGTCACATCATCGGCGCCGCGGAACGCAAAGTGATGAGGCACATTGGGTTCAAACGGCTTACCCGTGGAGGCAATGAAGCGCAGCGCTTCGACATGCTCCCTGAGGTTGTCGCTAAGCGGATTGGGTCCGCGTCCGTCAATCCGGCAGAACCACCACAGCGAAAGGGCGTGCCACGCGATATTGAGCGTGTCTTCGTGGATTCTGGCCAGCGCCGGAACATCGCGGGTACCGGCATAGGTGCGCACAAGCATGGGACGCGCTGCGTTCCACACCTGTTCGTACTCCGCAGGAGAGTTGATGGGAACACCGCCGCCGTTGGGCCGGTCGCCCCAATCATTGCCAAAATCAGATTGCGTAAGCTGGGATGTGCCGATGGAAAGCACATCGAGATGGCCGGACGCTGCGAGCCGCCGAGTCCAGTCGACAAACAGGCGAACTGCCTCTTCCCGGTCGGGAAGAAACGGGCCGACATGCGCACGCATGACGGGCGGTAAGCCTCGCCTGCGGGCGTCATGGAGGCGCGCAATCAGTGTGTCGCGTCCGGTTCCGAATTCTTTATATCCCGACCGATCTACGGGCTTGATCGCGAGATGCCCGCCCCCTCGGATCAGGTCCCGGCCAAACGCGAGACGAGCCTCATCATAGGCGATGCCTCCGGAAATTTCGGAAGGCACCCAGGTGGTCTCGATGCCGAGGACTGCCAGCGTTTCCGACGGTGTCTCATCTCCGGCGAAAACGCCAGAAACTTCAGGAACGCGGTTGCAAACCAGTTCGCAGGCCTGCGGCAATCCCGCAAAAAACAACCCGCGTAGTGGCCCGCCCTGCTCGACAAACAGACGTCGCTCCTTCAGGTGATGCGTCCAGTGGGCAAAAAAATCAGCCCCCTGCTCGGGATCAAGGCGGTAACTGAAACCCAGCATCGTGATGCGATGCACGCGCAACCATTGTTCAACATCGGAAACGGATTCAGAGAGATGGGGCCTGTCAATGGCCGAACAGACGTTTGCATCGGCGATGACCGCAGTGATACCGCATTGTTCGAGAAGCTGCTGCACCGAATTGATACCCAGCGTGTGGGCCTCCACACCGGGGCGGACGAGCCCGAATCGATCGGATTTTTTGGTCTGCACAGGCCTCATCATGTGCCTCCGTCAAGTCCGTGTTTGCCAAACCCCACCTGCAAGGGGTAATCAATGACCTGCTGATCACTAACCTTCAATTCCGGCTGCGGGCTATCTGCTCCCACGATGAGAAACCGAATGTCTTTCACCGACATTCCTGCAATTCCGAGTTTATCCACCGTGCGGCCGTTTACCCAGTAGTCCACATCGTGCATGATCGATGCCAGGTGAATGATGGAGCGCATGGCGGGTGTGTGCACGCCAAGCATTTCCCCAATCGAGGCGATCGGCACCAGACTGGCGGGAACGTCTTCCGAGATGTAACGATGTTGGACTCTGGACGCCGCCATGATGCCGCGATAGCCGGGATTGGCGAGCATCGCTTCAAGCAGGGTCTTTCCGGCCGCATTGTAGGCAAGATACAGCCACTCGCGGGCGGTGTTGGCGCGAATTCCGAGAGCAGCGGCAACGGCGACGCGCTCCTCGTCGATTGCTTCCAGGATGCTGGCAACAGCGGGTGTTACCCCTTCGAGATAGAACTGAAAGTCGCCATTCGTGTCTTCGATTCGCGCGGAGTTCAGCAGGGTGATTGCCGGATGAAAGACGGCGCCGATATTGTCCAGCCCGGTTTTCAGAACATTATCGCCGGGAACGAACTGAGGAAGCGCGGAACGGATGATCGGGAGGATGTCGGCGGTCTGATAGGCGGGTAGCGCTGCCAAGGGAACCGAGTTTTTGATTCCGAATATATGCACCTGTCCCGGATTGGTGAGGCGTGAGGCATAAAGCAGCGTCTGTGCCTCCGCAAGATAGGGCCGAACTCCGGGATTGACGGCTTGCAGAACCTGTGCAAACTCCAGAGCCCCGCCCGTACGGCCAGGATTCAGCACGATGATCTGACCGTCACGAACGTGTGGTCCGATGATTTGGGCCATGTTGCGATGCGCCGTGGCCGGGACGACGATCATAAGGACTTCGGCATGCTCAATGGCCTGCTTGGCATCGGTTGTCACCACGTCGAGTTTTGCCAAACCGTGAACCTCGCCGGTTACGTCAATTCCTCCCCGGGCTATAATCGGTGTAAGCCGATCAGCGTTGCGCGTGAAAAGGTTGACTTTCCGGCCCATCAGAGCGAGGTGCCCGGCCATTGCCATTCCTCCCGGACCAGCCCCGAGGACGCAGAAACGCGGAGAATCCGGTTCCTCCGCCACCTCTTCCAGTGACGACTCTGCGTTTTCCAGACAGGCGATGAGATCATTGGCAGACTGCGCATCCATCAGGCTCTGCACAAATCCCTCTTTGTTGCACAGACGCGCAATACGGCTCAAAACCCTGAGATACAAACCACGTGTCTGCGGGGGGCCAATGAGCATGATAATCAGGTTGGCCCGTTCATTGGGCATTTCGCCCCAGCCAACGCCTTCCGGGCTCGTGGCAATGGCGAGCAACAACTGCTTGCAGGCCTGCGTTGCGGCGTGCGGCAGCGCGACGTAATGACTGCCGGCCGGAAGACGGACAAACAGTGATCGTTCATGGGCCACAAGATCGCGCAGGGCGATATCCTTCTCGATACCCCTGACGTCATGCAACGCGGAGAGCAGGAGATCGATCGTCTCGCCTCGCTCCTTTGCATTGATTTTGACAAGAACCAGTTCCGGCTTTAAGTTTTCCGCAATCCTCATTTTTCTTCCTCCCTTTTCGTGGCACATCGCTGATTGAATTAAGCGCATCGGCCTCCGATGTTCATATTCGGGCATGGTATGGCCTGATACAGTGTATCTGCCATCTGTTCAATATTGTAAGGGTTGACGATCAGTACATTGTACAAATCGAAGGTGACTTCAGTGAACCGGCTGATCAGCAGGACACCACTTTTATCAACACGGGCAGCCTACATATTGTATGACCACCCGGGATATGCCGCCACGAAAGCTTGTTAGCAGTGGCTGACGGCTGTGGGACTTGATTCTGTTGATTAAAACATAGAGTAAGCATTTCCGCATGTCAATCATGAAGTGACAAAGGTGATAAATTTCAAGGGCTTATTCATCCCATTTGCCGCTCAATTTTATCAACGTTAAAGGGTTGACCCTTGCTCCGTTAATCCTTACACCCCAGTGTAAATGGGACTCCGTAACGCGTCCGGTTGCGCCTACCAGCCCTATGATCTGTCCTTTTTCAACCTTGTCTCCATTCTTGACCAGTATTTTATCCAGGTGGAAATACATACTGATGATACAGCCGCCGTGGTTCAGGTAAAGGGAATTGCCTGTAAAGAAATGATCAGCGACAAGCATTACGGTCCCGTTATGAATTGCCTTGACAGGGTCGCCTGACTTGCCGCTTATGTCTACACCGGTGTGAGGGGCTCTTTTCCGTTTGTTGATGATGCTCCTTCTCCCGAATGTTCCAACGATCTTTTTATCAACAGGCATCAAAAAACCATCATCCCATAACGGGAGTTGGCAATCAGCGGTCCATAGCTCGTTAACAATGGCTGCTTCATTCCCTGCCCTGTTTAAGGCCTCGGCATCCAGATCAACCTTTTTCGGGTCAAGTTTGAGTTTGCGAACACCATAATCCCGATCATTGACGCGAATGTAAAATTCTTTTTCAAATCCGGATGACGGCAATTGCACAACGACCTTATATACGCCCGGTTTCTGTTTCAGATCGGCGGCAATAAATCCCCGCCACGAGGCGTTGGCTTGACTGTAAATAAGGGGTATTTCTTTTTTCATCCAAAACGCCAGGGGTTTTTCCAGCAAATCTGCATGGATGGTTATAAGGATGAGATCACCACGGACCAATGACGCCGAGGAAAAGAATACTTTTGTTTCATCTGACGATTCAGATTTCAGCGGCATCAATAAAAAACAAACTGCTAAAAAAAAGACTGCATATGTTCGAATCATTTATCTCCCGCTCCAGCGTCCGGACCGTCATATCACTTGTCCTTTGACGGAATTATTGTTTTTTCAAGGCGATCATCTAATTCGCCAATATAAGCTGCGAGCGTATTGCCGGACTGCTCAATGAAAGTGCGAAGGTCCTGCTCAAGCTCCAAGAGCCTTGCCAGCACTGCGGAATGGGATTCCTTGTTCAGATTTGCCTGTTTCAGGAGTTCATCTTCCAGAAATTTGCGCAATTCAGTAAAGCGCGAAGCTTCGGCGTTGTCCGCGAGCTCTCTGTTCGCATGCAATTCACGTGTGTGGCGGCGGGTTTCAAGGAGCGCAGAGGTTTGCAGATAGACCACAAACACAAGAAATAGCGCGGCAACAAACACCAATAACCCCAGCATGACCAGACCCAAAGGCACTTGAACCCTGGTCACACCCAGCGACAAATCCGTCGATGCAATAAAGACATTCCAATTCAGGACGGCAAAAGCGGCAATGGCTGTCAGGATAATCAGCAGCAAAAGCGTATAGCGTCTCATATCAAACACCTCCTTTAATTGTTGGCACAAAAGACCTGCCGCTTAATTGCGACGCTGGTCCGAAAAAATAGTTGGATGGCATGAAACATTTATCCTTTAGATAAATTTGCGGCAACATATCCACCCGGTGTAAATCGCCTATTCCGACGGCGGATAAGAACCGTCCGGCAGATGATCCTCTTCGCCGGTGAGCGGAGGATTGAAGACGCACACCAGGCGCATATCTTTGGAAGCCCGCAAGTAATGTTCGTCATGGTCATTTAAGGCGTACATTGTTCCGGGTACAATTTGATAAATTTCCCCATCCGCAATGGTTTCGATTTCTCCTTCACCCTCAACACAATAAACAGCTTCCAGGTGATGCTTGTACCAGATGTGCGTTTCGGTGCCCGCAAAGATAATGGTTTCGTTAAAACCAAAACCCATGCCGTCTTCCTTCAGGAGCAGCCGGCGGCTGACCCAGTTTTTATTTTCGGCGATGACATCCCGTTTTGTTCCTTTGATTTCATCAATTGTGCGAACCAGCATAAAATATTCTCCTTAGTTTTTTTGAAGGACTTGGCCGATACTGGCATCAAGAATGTCCAGGCCTTCATTCAGAACCTCCTCGGAAATAATCAGGGGTGCAAGGAACTTAATAACGTTGTTTCTCGATCCGCATAGTTCCAGAATGAGTTTATTGTCGAAGCAGGCCGAAGAGATCTCTCTGGCCATTTCCGCAGCGGAAATAGCCAGGCCGTAAACGAAACCACGTCCACGGACTTCGGCGTTCAATTGCGGATATTTCGCGCTGATGGCGTTGAGACGCCCGGCAAGGATTTCCCCCTTGCGGAAAATTTCTTTTGAAAAACAGTCATCTTTCCAGTAATCAAGCGCGACAGCGGCGGAAACAAACGCCAGATTGTTGCCTCTAAACGTTCCGGTATGCTGCCCGGGTTTCCAGATATCGAGGTCCCGTCTGAACAATACAATGGAAAGCGGCAGACCGTAACCGCCGAATGATTTGGATAACGTGACAATGTCCGGTTTGATGCCGGATTGTTCAAAGCTGAAAAAATGTCCCGTCCTGCCATTGCCTACCTGGATATCGTCAACGATGAGCAGAATGTCGAAATCGCGGCAGATGGACTCGATTTCACGAAGCCATTCGTCACTGGCCACGCGAATGCCGCCTTCACCCTGAACCGTCTCCAGGATAACCGCCGCCGGAATATCCACACCACTGCTGTTGTCTTCCAGAAAACGGCGCATATAGGCGGCGGTATTGAGATCCTTGCCGAGGTATCCGTCATAGGGCATGAATGACACGTCGGAACGGTTGATAAACGCCTCATCGCGATAGTAAGCATTGGCTGTAACGGACATTGATCCCATGGTCAGGCCGTGATAGCCGTTGGTAAAGGAAATGACGTTGGAACGCTTCTTGACCATGCGGGCCAGTTTAAGCGCCGCCTCCACCGCGTTTGTGCCGGTGGGGCCGGTAAACTGAACTTTAAAGTCCATGACTCTGGGTTTGAGGATGATGTCGTCGAGTTTGTTGAGAAGATTTGACTTGGCTACCGTGGCCATGTCCAGACCATGGACGAGACCGTCATTTTGAAGATACGCGATGAGCTTCTCCTTCATGTATCCATTGTTATGGCCGTAATTTAACGTACCCGCACCGGCAAAAAAATCGATGTAGCGGTTGCCGGCTTTGTCAAACAGAAAGGCGTCTTTTGCCTTTTCAAACAAGACCGGAAATGATCTTGAATAACTTCGTACTTCAGATTCCAGGTGTCTAAATATTTCCATCATGTTTTCTCCTTTTGTATCTGCGTATCGAATGGTCCGATTCGATACAGGATTTCATCTTCATGCGCCGATTTCCCGAAATCCTCTTTGGAAAATAAGACGCGCTTCTCGCAGGATGTGTTCAAGGTTTTGGCCAGTGAACAAAAAAGAGCATTCGAAGCCCTGTTCGACGGGTTGACGGTTGTCTCCAGATAAGAAACGGGGACAGCGTATTGACGTTGCAGAATGGTTTTAAGCATTGTTTTGGCGATACCCTTACCCTGACAGACGGGATTAACGACCACCTGCCACACAAAAAGTGTGCCCGGGCAGTCGGTCCGGATATACGCTGAAACATAACCGCAAAGTCCTTCGGACGATTGCGCTACGACTGACGTATCGGCAAAATGAGCGCAGAGAATCAGATAGCAATACAGGGAATTCAGATCCAGCGGCGGCGAGATCTGTATCAGCTTCCAAATCGTCTGCGCGTCGGATATGACGGGCTTCCGAAATACAATATGCGGGGGATCGTTTTGCAAAAGCGTTCTCCTTGGCAATATTTTTAAATGTTTTGCTGTGCCGTTAACGATAAACGACGAAGTGTTTCCGGTGCGCCAAAAAATTAAAAATTGATGGACTTAACTACGATGTTAAAATCTTGTAGCACAGAAACGCCAAAATTGCAACCCGGCGTCACAGGATCAGCACACTTCACACGGATGAATGAAACAAACTCAGATTGCCTATTTCATCATAAATATGAGCGTTCGTCTGGGAATGACTTTATCATCGACTTCGTCACCATTAAGGATGTGCCCGTCCGGCAGTCGGTAGAATGTCGATGGATAATTCCATTTTTTACCGGCTATCCGCATCGCCGTACGCATTTTTTGGACATAGCCTCCATAGATATATCCGACAAGCACCCGTGTCCCTTCAGGTGGCGCATCGCGTAGCTTTTGCAGGGAGGCGGAACCCTTTAACTCAGCGCCGGTGCGGATAAGTCCGGTGGGAAAGAAATAGATCGTCGTTGCGTCAGCGTAAAGATCTCCGGCCAACTCATGCACGGTCTTTCCATCCTTGCCAATTTCCAGAAAGCCCTCGAATTCCTGCTCCTGTTCGCGGCTGTCCTTCAGGAAGAGGACGCGCGTACCCGCCGGAATATTATTCCATTCCCGGATTTCGTTTCCTCTCAACCTTTTCCC
>DFZJ01000226.1 GCA_002382045.1 Syntrophaceae bacterium UBA4059 | reverse complement strand
GGATTTCCCGGCGGTCTTCATAGGTACGCGGCAGAAAAAAAAGCAAATCTTCGACGGTGTTGATTTTCTTGGCGGCAAACCGGAGGGCCATTTTGGGTCCCACACCTTTAAGAAACTGCACCGGCAGCGCCAGTTTTTCTCCGGATGCTTTCATATCCGCAATACGTTCGGCAATCTGCTCTTCCTGATGAGGAGAAAAAGGTTTGCTTGCGTCAAAGTGTTCAGCGGCATTTTTTAATCTTTCAAGAATCAGCGTCGCTTCCGATATTTTTGTTTTTTTAACCGTAATGTCCTGCTCGTCATAATCCGAAAACATGTGCAACATATTGCCGAGTGGCGGTTCAAAGCTATTTTTAGCGGCGGGCGGGATGGCGGAAATCTGCAGGGTGATCAAAGCAACCAGTGATTTTCCTAAATCTTTAATGTGGGGCAGATTTTTAAAGTCATCCTTTGCTGCAAAGTTCAGAGGCTGTTCGATTTTTTGCAGATTTTTTTTAAAGGACTCCATTCAGCCTCCGATGCATTTTTGTTAAAATGAATAAATTTCCGGATATTGTTGGCATTTTTTAACAAATAATTTCTATTTGCGCAAGTCAATGATTGACACAAACGCTTATTTACGTTAAATCACCACCATTCAATCTTCACTTGAAGAACTAATATTTAATGATGGAGTCCCATGGCAAACAAATCCGTAAAATCCGCAAAATCTACCTATAAAGACGCGGGTGTTAATATTGACACCGCCAATGCGTTTGTTGAGCGCATCAAACCTTTGATTAAAATGACAGCCCGCAAAGAAGTGGTATCCGGCATCGGAGGTTTCGGGGGGTTGTTCCGTTTTGATACGGCGAAAATGAAAAATCCTATTCTGGTCTCCTCAACAGACGGCGTGGGCACAAAACTCAAAATCGCTCATCTGATGGATAAACACGATACGATTGGTATTGATCTGGTGGCGATGTCGGTTAACGACGTGGTTGTTCAGGGCGCGGAACCCCTGTTCTTTCTGGATTATCTGGCCACGGGCAAAATCGAACTGGAAAAAAGCGTGCAGATTGTGGACGGAATTGTTCAGGGCTGCAAACAGGCCGGCTGCACACTGCTGGGTGGAGAAACGGCGGAAATGCCGGGTTTTTATCAGTCAGGCGACTACGATCTGGCCGGATTCTGCGTGGGCGTGGTGGAATCGGATAAACTGATTGACGGCTCGACCATCAGCATCAATGACCGGGTGATCGGTATCGCTTCAAGCGGCCTGCACAGCAATGGTTTTTCACTGGCCCGCAAAGTCCTGTTGGAAAAAGGCAAACTGTCCATGCAAGATTCCGTACCGGGACTTTCCAGAACGCTCGGGTTGGAACTTCTGGAGCCGACACGGATTTACGTCAAATCCCTTTTGAATATTTTTAAAAACTTTAACATCAAAGGGCTGGTTCATATTACCGGCGGCGGTTTTTACGACAATATTCCGCGCATCATACCGGATGTCAGCCGCTGCGTCATTGCCAGCAACAGTTGGGAAATTCCGCCGATTTTTTCCGTGATTCAGGATATCGGCCACGTGGATGATAAAGAGATGTTCCGGGTTTTCAATATGGGCATCGGCATGATGATGATCGTATCGGAAAAAGATTCCCGGGAAATTCTCGACCGGCTGAAGGTATTGGGAGAAAAAGCTTACCTGATCGGCGTGATTGAGAAAAAAGAGAAAGATCAGGCTTCGGTATGCTTCACGGATATTTAACGGCAGGGCTATGGCTGAACTATTAAAATTGGGCGTTTTGATTTCCGGCAGCGGCTCAAATCTTCAGTCCATTATCGACAATATTGAAAAAGGAGCACTACCCGCTCAGATTAAAATCGTCGTGAGCAACAATCCGCAGGCCTATGGCCTGACCCGGTCAAAAAGACACGGCATTCCCTGTACGGTTTTAAATCATCAGGATTATTCCAGTCGGGAAGAATTTGACCGCGAACTGATCCGCATCCTGAAAGATGCGGGCGTCGATTTAATCGTACTTGCCGGTTTTATGCGGATTCTCACCGCATCTTTTTTGCGGGCTTTTGACCAAAAAATCATTAATATTCACCCTGCCCTGCTGCCCGCTTTTCCCGGTACGCATGTCCAGCAAAAAGCCATCGATTACGGTGTGAAATTTTCCGGTTGTACGGTTCATTTTGTAGATGAAGGCATCGATACCGGCCCCATCATTATTCAGTCCGTTGTGCCGGTATACCCGGACGATACTGCGGAGGCGCTGGCGGCCAGAATATTGAAGGAAGAACACAAAATTTACCCTCAGGCCATCCGATATTTCGCAAAAAACCAAATCATCAAAAACGGTCGTCATGTAGAAATCAAGAATATCATCAATCGTGAAGCCGTTGCGATGCATAATCCGTCTCTGGACGATTAATCGGTTTTTTTATAGACTTGTTTTGGAGGATAATATTCGTTGATGTATGATCTGATGGTCATCGGTGATGATCTGGCTTCACATGTTGCCGCTACCTATGCCAGTCAGAAGGGCATCAATACCCTGCTGGTCGCAGAGAGCGGGCTCGGCGGGTTGCATCTGATCGACGATTTTGTTTTCAACATCGATCCGGCGCCGATAACCGGCCTGGGGCCGGATCAACCGGCTCTATCCATACTGAGTGAACTGGGCATTGCTGTTCCGGAAGCTCAGGCGGCTTCCATCAATCCCGCATTTCAAGTTATTCTGCCCGGTCATCGAATCGACTTTTACAATAACCTGAGCAGCCTTACAGCTGAACTGGCCCGGGAATTTCCCGATCTGGATGCAGACATCACTGACTTCTACAACATGTTGCTTGATGCTTCAGCAACATTTCAAAAATGGCTGTCCGAACATCAGCAGATTCAGCCGCAGACTTTGAAAGAATACTATGGCTACCTGAAAAATTTCCCGGATATTATCAAATATAAATTTGCCGCGGTTAAGTTTGATAAAGTTCTGTCGCAGGATCCCTGCCTGGAGAAAGTTTGGGAAGCGCAACAGGCGCTGCTTTCCGGCAATATTGATGATTTGCTTTCCTTCGTTTCGGCTTTTCAATACAGCACGCCGTTGCGCGGCGTTTCTTATTTTCCGCAGGGGAAACAATTTTTATTCAATGCGCTTGTTGAAAAACTGGAATCGAACAAAGGTTTGTATCTGAGCAGTCATCAAATAAACACCGTCATCCGGAATAAAAACATTGATATGGAGCTTAAGGCTCCGGACGGCACAATATCCAAAGTCTCCGGTCGTGATTTGATTATCAGCACGAAGTCCGACAAACTGTCACTGCTTCGGGGCACGCATCAATACATGAACCTTTCCGACTGGCTTCGTCCGGCAAAAGCAGTTTATTATCCATTTACAATCTTTCTGGGCGTTGCCGCGAAATGCCTTCCTGAACAGCTTGCCAGGCATATTGCCGTCGTCACGGATGTTGATAAAGATATTTATGATGACAACCTGATCATTCTGGAAACGAGTCCGCCGGAAAACGACAAGGATCTCACGGTGGCCAGGACATCACTGACCGCCACGGTTTACCTTCCCGATTTTGAAGATAACTGGACACGAGACGCGCTTTCGCGTGAGGCGGATTCGATTCTAGAAAGACTGGAGGGATTTCTTCCCTTTTTGAAAGACAACATTAAATTATTCAATATTGATAAAGCAATTGATATTTCATGGGAATACCGTAAGGTTCTCACGCCCAAATATAAGGTACGCAACGCCTTTTTTACTTCATTTGCCGCCAAGACCCATAAAACACGTTTTAACAATATTTTCCTGACCGGTTCGTCCTTAATGACGGATGCCGGTTTTGAAGCGGAAATAATTTCCGGTAAACAGTCCGCACTGCAGATCATCAATAAAAGGAAGTGATTTTATGACACTTGATTTTACAGTTGAGAATCTCGGTTTTTGTCAAATTAATTCTCCCCTGAATATCAGCAACTTCACATCAGATGATGACCGGATCTTGTTTCATACCCGTCTCATCAACCATACGCAAACACTCGACGCCACAGGACGGCCGATGTCCGTGGAACCGGCAGGCCCCAGACAAAAAATATATTTTGATCCTGAAAAAACAAAGGCCGCCATCGTCACTTGCGGCGGTCTCTGCCCCGGCATCAACGACGTGATCCGTTCCCTGACCATGACGCTTTCTTACCGCTACGGCGTGAATGCTATCCTGGGAATTAAATACGGGCTGCGCGGACTGAATCCATCATACGGGGACAAGCCCATGGCGCTGACGCCGGACTTTGTTAAAGACATCACGCATATCGGCGGCAGCATCCTTTCAACCTCCCGCGGGCCGCAGGATGCAAAGGTCATGGTGGATTGTCTGGAAAGCCTGAAAATCAACATCCTTTTTTGTGTTGGCGGCGACGGCACCATGCGGGCCGCGGAAAAACTGACGGAGGAAATCACCGCCAGAAACGCAAAGATTGCCGTTATCGGCATCCCCAAAACCATTGATAACGACTTGAACCTGATAGAGAAATCTTTCGGTTTTGACACCGCCATCGAAAAAACGGTAGAATCCATCCGCAGTGCGCATGTGGAAGCCAAAGGCGCCTTTAACGGCATTGGCCTGGTGAAGATCATGGGGCGTTTATCAGGCTATATCACGGCAACCGCCGCACTGGCCCAGGGTGATGTAAACTTTGTCCTGATTCCCGAAGTGCCCTTTGATCTGGATGGTGAAAAAGGCTTTCTGAAAGCTCTGGAAAACAGAATCAAAGCACGGGGACATGCCGTCATTCTGGTAGCGGAAGGCGCGGGACAGGAGTTGATGCAAGATACCGCTGAACAAAAAACCGATGCATCGGGAAACATCCGCCTGCATGACATCGGCCTCTTTTTAAAACAGGCCATCAATCGCCATTTTCATGAAATCAATCTGGAAATCAATTTAAAATATATTGAACCCAGTTACCTGATTCGATCGGTTCCGGCCAATGCCTCAGACAGCATTTATTGCAGTTCTCTGGGGCAATATTCCGTACATGCGGCCATGGCGGGGAAAACAGGCCTGCTGGTGGCGCTCAGAAACAACGAATATATTCATCTGCCCCTTGCCGCCGCCATTTCAGGAAGAAGGATCGATCCGCAGGGCAATGTCTGGCTCCGCGTGCTGGAAACAACCGGGCAGCCGCCGGAAATGAAAAATTAAAAAAATGCTTGCAAAATAACCTATTATAGCTTAGGAACCACCTACATTTTTCTGAAGGAGTTTTTATTATGTCTCGTATTTGTGAAGTATGTGGAAAGAAGCCGGCGGTCGGCAATAATGTCAGTCATGCCAACAATAAGAGCAAAACCGTTTGGCGCCCTAATCTCAAGAAGTTACGCTGTGTTGATGAAAAAACGGGCGCCGTGAAAAGAGTCAAAGCGTGTACGCGTTGCATCCGTTCCGGTTTTGTTAAAAAAGCAAGCTAATCCGTTGGAAGCCAGCCGATCTTGCTGATGGTCGCGGCAGTCTGTTGAAGAAAATCTTCATTTTCAATGGAATCCAGAGCATCATGAAACAAGGTTTGTATCGCATCAGCAAAGATTGAANNTAACCGCATCTTTTTCAACACCATAAAGCCAGGCCATTTCTTCGCAGAATTCATTGCCTCTCTGGTCGAGCGTAAAATGAATGGCTTCTTCTAAAAGATCAATGGACCGGTCAGCGTGAATGTGCGACAAAATTACCAGGTCATAAATCATTTCGATAATTAAATGGGAGCGGTATGCTGCTTCATTATAAGAGATGTCCCGGTCAATGATCTTATGCAATTCCATAATGGAACCGATAAGATGCCTTCCTTTCAAATAAGTATAGCCTGCGGAATGAGGATCAAATCCTTCCTGACATGTAAGGGAGATGTTTCCGTAATGAGCCAGATCATCCACCAGCAGATGAAACATGATATAGGCAGTACGTTTATGATCCGGAGGGGCCTGGATAAACCGGTTAATGGAGTGCGTCCGGTTGGAATGGATATCGGGATGAATGGTCAGCAAGTCGGGAGCAATATTATAAATGTATATGTCCGGATCACTGTTTTTGATGTCGGATGCATTCATGATTTGCTGCAATAAGTAGGTATGGGTCAACATCAACATCGGGACACCTGATGATGACCGGAAGGTATTTCTTCCATCAAAAACCGGACTTTGAGATGATCCAGAATGCCTTCCATATCTTCAATAAAATCCGGCATAATTAACACTTGAATGATTGCCGCCTTAGGATCAACCGTAGAAACAGTCGCCAATCCCTCATATCCTTCAATGATAAACTGGACAAGCGTGATATCGCTTGTTTTTAACTTAAAACATTTTTTAATCATATCTGTTGTGCGGATTACCATTTATTTTTTTAAAGATCAAGATTATCGATGAAAACAAACAATGAAGGCTTGACATAAGATCTGTCACTGATATGATAGCCCAAAATTACAATTTAAAGAAGAAAACATGACAGAAGAAGCACATCTGCCGGTCACACAATGGAAGCTCAAAGATTCCGGCAATAAAAATATAGAAGAATCGCTGGCGAGGGAATTTGGCATCCCCCGAATCATTTCTCAATTGATATTAAACCGGCATGTGGACAGTCTGGAAGAAGCTCAACAATATCTTCATCCTTCACTCAATGATCTGCACAGCCCTTTTCTGATGCAGGACATGAAGAAAGGCGTGGCCAGACTGATCTCCGCCATTTATGCCGGTGAAGAAATTGTTATCTACGGCGACTACGATGCGGACGGCATCACTTCCGTCGTTATTCTTTATAAATTCATTAAAGAACTCACCTCGCATGTGTCCTATTATATTCCGGACAGGGTGCTGGAAGGCTATGGACTGAAAATTCCGGTCATCAACCAGTTTAAAAGCAAAAACGTAAAACTGATCATAACGGTGGATTGCGGTGTTTCCGATTTGGAACAAATCGCTTACGCAAAGTCCATCGGCATCGATACGATCGTATTGGACCATCATGAAATATCCGATCAACTTCCTGTTGCGGTTGCCTGCATAAATCCGAACCGGTCCGATTGTTCATTTCCCTTCAAACACCTGGCCGGCGTCGGGATCGCCTTTTATTTTCTTATCGCGCTTCGAGGCACTTTGCGCAAAGAAGGTTTCTGGAAAGATGGGAAATATCCAAACTTGAAGGAATATCTGGACGTTGTGGCGTTGGGGACGATTGGCGATATCGCGCCGCTCGCCCGCGAAAACCGGATATTTGCCAAAATTGGCCTGGAACTGGTCACGGAAGGCAAACGCCCCGGGATCAAGGCCCTCAAAGAAGTCAGCGGGATTGATGGACAAATCATCGATTCCTTTAAAGCCTCTTTTTGCCTGATTCCCCGTATTAATGCGGCAGGCAGAATCGCCTCTCCGCTGGATGCGGTTGAACTGCTCCTGGCGGAGAATATGGCTGAGGCCCGGCCGCTTGCTGAAAAGCTTGATTTGCATAACCGGCGGCGTCAGGCCATGGAAAAAGATATCCTCAAAGACATTCTCGGGCAGTTGGGAACAAATCCTGATCTGGAAAACATGAACGCTTTAGTTTTCTCTTCCGAAAAATGGCATCCCGGCGTGGTAGGCATCGTGGCCTCGCGTCTGGTCGATCTGTTCAGCCGGCCGACCTTTGTTATCAGTATAAAAAATGGCGTGGGTAAGGGTTCCGGGCGCAGCGTTTCCGATTTTAATATTCATAAGGGATTGCAGCAGTGCGCGCCGCTGTTATTATCTTTCGGCGGCCACTACCGGGCGGCGGGCATTTCCATTAAAGAGGACGACATTGACGAATTTGCCTGCATGCTTGATGAAATCATCCGGAACTCGGTTCGATCCTCAGATATGGTTTCGCAAACCTACATTGACGCGGAATGTGACCTGCGGGACATCAATATTGATCTGATCCATCAAATTTCGAAGCTGGCGCCCTTCGGCTGTGAAAATCCCGAACCGATCCTTTGCTCCCGCAATATTAAAGCGTTATCACCCGTCATTGCCGGCAATAGCCATCTCAAAATGCGCCTGACATCCGGCGGCGCATCATTGAACGCCATTTGGTTTGGCATGGGCAAACACCTCAGCGCCATTAATGGAGCAAATCTGGATGTCGTTTTCTCACCTCAGATTAATTACTGGAACGGTTCATCCGATATTCAACTGAAAATCAAGGATGCTGCCATTCTATCGTAGAGGATCAGCTATGGACAAAGCGACAAAAGCCGCCCTGTTTAGCGCGTTACTGTTTCCGGGATGGGGACAATTTTACCTGAAACGATATAAAAGAGGCTTGGTATTCATCGTGCCGGTGCTCGCCTCTGCTCTGGCGCTGGTCTGGTCCATTGTTGAGATCGGTATTTCAATTATTAAAGTGGCGCCGTTCAAAAAAGGAACGGTTCATCCGGCTAATGTCATCCAGGTGGCGGTTGATGCGCTAAAGGCCATTAATCTTTCTTATTTTATAATGTTACTGATTGTAATCTCCGCTTTCTGGATTCTTTCCATTATTGACGCTTATCAACTCGGCAAAAAATTGATAACAGCCCCTACCACTCGCGCGCATCCAGAATCAACTTCTGATCAGGCTTGATTTCTCCCTTATTAACGTATTCAATTCCATCCATTCTAACCGTGCAGATTTCCTTAAACATCTTCTTGAAGTTATTTTCCCATGTATTTGTTCCAACTTGTTTATTTACGCCCTCAATG
>DFZJ01000228.1 GCA_002382045.1 Syntrophaceae bacterium UBA4059 | reverse complement strand
CCAATAAACCGATCACCGCATCAATATCGATCTGCTCTTCCTCATCCAGGCTGACCCACCATGTTTCAAATTCGTCAGTATATTCAATATCCCATGCCATAAAAGGAATATAACCTCTATGGAATATCAAGTCAACCGTTTTTTAGATCAATGAATCCCTTTTGTAACCAAGCTTATTTTAACGAGGGAGACGTTTATTGACTTCAGGAAGTATTTTTCCATATTCCAGTGAATTATGTCCACAGATTTCTCAGCATTCCTGCGGATAGTTTTTAACCCATCAGCCCCTTCACACCTTCATCCCAGGAAGCCATCAAACGCTTGCCGATTTCTTTGAATTCCGGGTTGTCCGCAATATATACCGGGATTACCGCCCGTGTTTCCGTCACCGTCTCAGCCATTCGGTTGAAAGTTGCTGAAACCACCGACATAATCATATTCCACGATGTTTCTTTTATTGCGGCAGGTGTCCAGATATTTGGCATCCTGATCGTGTTCTTTCCCCAGGTTGCAGGTGTGAATCAGGCTCATGAACATATCGCCGATGAAGGCGCCATGTTCGGTCTTGAAGAAAAGAGCGTTTTTCCTTGTGATGAGATCAACCGGGAAGGAAAAATTGAAGCCTCCCCCTGAAATTCTGGTGGTTAAAAGCGGCCGGGTTCGCGCCGGATACCGTATCGGAAAAATTCTTTTTGGAGGATTGCCGGATTCGCAGGAACACAGAGCTGTCATTCATATCATCGGCGAACACCCCGGAACCATGCATCACACTTTTTCCGCATATATTTCCGCTCCGGGCGTCGGCACCTGGAAAAAGGCCGGCATTGATCACAATATTACCCGCGTCGTTTCCGGGATTGCTGACACAGATATCCAGCCCGAATTTGCGGCAAAAGAGACGATTGAGATCATTGCTGAGCTATGGAAAGAATAAATTTATCGAATAGCGACAGCCTTGGTATGGAAAATGCAGATTTTGTAAACAGTCATGAAAAAGATCAACGTACAGGCAATAATGTTCTAATTCATGCTGATGACAGGAAAAAAATACCGACGTCTGGAAAATTCCTCCGGTATTGCAAACGCACATAGTATTTTTAACTGACAAGAAGGGTCCGTAATGATATTGATACGATTATAAAAAACTTTGAGGGCGCAAAAATGAAAGAGACAATGAAATCAAGAAGAATTCTGGTTGATTATTATAAAGCCGCAAAGGAGTCCTTCATTGACAAGATGAAATCGGAAGACGATGAACGGTCAAACCTGAAGTTTAAAATAGCCGCTTTTGTCCTTTATGAATTATCTCACTCCGCCCCTCCCTGGTTCAAAAGCCATTTTTTAACCCATATGGCCAAGGATGGCGACCATTCAGAAATCGTTAATGAAAATATTTTAAAGACGGAAAATGTATTTTATGATGTGATTGCTGATTATTTGATAAAAATGGAATCAGAAGTGGATTATGTAAAAAAAATATTAGCCCCTTTTCCCGATGAATGGGATAAAAAAGAATTCTGGAAGCCGATTGTTTTTGATGCCTTTCTGATCGTTGGCATCTATTTCACGCCCTTAATGGAATCCCATTTGCATCATGACGATCAGGAAATGATGGAAAAACAAGCAGGAAGAAATGTCAGTCCCAGATACCTGTATCACACGATCATACAGAGTCCGTCATCGTTTTGACAAAAACCGCGGGAAGCTTCCCACTAAATTTTGATTTGTTTGGATTTAAAATCCCGGGCCAGCGTCCGTCGTTCTTCACGTACTTTGATATCCTGGCGTCGGTCATATAACTTTTTACCCTTGCCGATGCCGATTTCCACTTTCACCCTGCCGTTTTTGAAATAGAGTTTGAGCGGAACCAGCGCCAATCCCTTTTCCCGCGATTTGCCGTAGAGTTTTTTGATCTCACGCTTATGCAGCAGCAGCTTGCGGGGCCGCAAAGGCTCGTGGTTGGAGCGATTGCCGTGATCGTAGTGACTGATGTGCATCTCGCGCAGATAAACTTCATCATCTTTCACGACCGCATAACTGTCCTTGAGATTAGCTTTGCCGGCGCGCAGGGCCTTAACTTCCGTTCCCGACAAGACCATACCGGCTTCATAGGTATCGCCGATATCATAATTAAGACGCGCCGTTTTGTTGGACGCGATCAGTTTTTGTGCTGTATTTTCTTTTCCCATAATTCAATTTTACCTTAAACCGCGATTAAAGCTATTTATTTTTTCGGTAAACCAGGCAGATAATCCGGTTTCACGTGGCTCATGGCCTTGAAAATATTTTGACGGATGTCAGGATTATGGCGCTGCAAATCGTTCAAAAGCTGTTTCACAAAAATCCTTTTGGAGTTTTCACTGCTCGGACAAGCATTTTTGACCATCGGGAATTGTCTTTCACGGCTGAATTTTTTAATCAGTTCCTCTCGCAAATAAGCAAAAGGCCGTATGATATGCAACTTGCCGCCGAAGATGCTTTGATTGGGCATCATGGTGCTGATTTCCCGGCCGTAAAACATATTGATCAGCAGCGTTTCGATAATATCGTCACGGTGATGGGCAAAAGCAATCTTGTTGCAGCCTTTTTCATCGGCGATTTCAAAAATTCTTTTCCGCCGCAGACGCGAACATAAAAAGCAGGGGTTTTTCCTGTTGAAATCCGAATGCGAGAGCAACCCGATGTCCGTCTTTTCCATCACATGGGGGTATTGATGTTCCTGAAAGTATTTTTCCAGTTCACGATAGGCAACGAACTCCTTATCAAAACCCATATCAATATTGACGGCGACAAAGGAAAATCGCGGCACAAAAATCATCTGCGAATCGAGTAAATCCAGCAGCGCGTAGCTGTCCGCACCACCGGAAACACCAATCAGCACGCGATCTCCTTCTGCAATCATGGAATAATCCAGCACGGCTTTTTCCAGCCATTTTTTCAAATGAAGAAATAGTTTTGTGTTTTTTCGCATCGTCATTTTGCTGATCTGAGCACTTTTGCATAATCCATAAAAATATCCCCCTTTCACTAACCACTCCTTGTTAAATGAAAGGGGAATATTTTACAAGTATCTTCACTATTTTTTTTAGAATTCATCATTTTTTTCATGAAATAATCGACCTTTTTCCATTACATTATTATCTGTCTTTCGCAAAACAGGGTTCAATGATTATCACAAAATGTTTTCAGATTAGCCGAGAATATTACAATTTCTGAAAAGCCTTAAAATGCCAGCCACCAGACAGATGGATGAGCTGGTCGCCGGCCATACAATGGCAGCGGTTGCTTTTGTTGGTCAACAACTCTCGATTTCTCATTTTGCCGGGCATTCATATTCCCCATTTGGCAAGGATGGACCCCAAGTCCATCTCCTTTCGGCTTTTATCCATCACCAGGGAATAACTATCGCCCAGCAAGAAATATCCGTAAAAAGCAATGAGATTGCTTACCTCGGTTTAAACGAGGGTTTTCCTCCCTGACCATGAAACTTGTGAAAAAGGACATGGCCGACTGGAAAATAGAAAAATATGGGTTTCTGCTGACCTGAATCATGATGTCGATTTCCCTTTCTGGGGACAATTTGAACAGGCACGGAGGGAACGATATCTGTGTTATTTTTGGTTGACAATACAATGTGACTATGGTCATGTGACCATAAAGCAACTATCGTAAAAATGGGGAGAATGAGAATATGGAACGTATTGTTTCGAAATCTCAATTTAAGCCACGATCACTGGAATATTTTCGTCTGATTGAAGAGAGCGGAGAAACGATCATCATTACAGATCGCGGAAAACCAGTGCTGAAAGTTATGCCTTATACTGACAATTCTGAAGATCGATTAAAGGTTTTACGCAATTCTGTTTTGCAGTATGATGATCCCACCCAACCCGTTGCGCTGGAAGACTGGAAAGCACTGAAATGATTGTTTTAGACACGCATGCATGGATCTGGTGGGTAAGCAGCCCGGAATTTCTTTCAGAAACAGCGAAACAGGCCATTGATGAGGCAGCGACGGGAAGGAATGTTTTTATTTCCTCCATCAGCACTTGGGAAATTGCTATGCTTGTCTCGCGGGGCAGAATAAAACTGACGATGAGTCCTGCTGATTGGGTTGCCGCCTCTGAGGCCCTCCCGTTTTTTGACTTTGTGCCCGTCAGCAACAGTATCGCCCTGAAATCAGTCCATTTGCCGGGCATCCTGCATCATGACCCTGCGGATCGAATCATCATTGCTACGGCTGTTTCCCTGGGAGCGGTTCTGGTGACCAAAGACGAAAAAATAAGAAACTACCCGCATGTTAAAACGGTTTGGTAGAAAGATGAGCGACGAGGGAAAAGAAACCAGTGAATGGAAAGCTCACAGCTGATGGTTCATAGCTCGAAGAAAAAAATAGACATGAGTGATACGCGATGAGCGGTTACGCGGAGGAAACGTTATCTTGACGCTGATCAGTAAGAAGTAACCACAACAGCCCCGTGAACAAGCGCAGTAGCTGCAATCAAATCATTTGGCCTTCTGATAAATGTCAATAAATTGCTGACATGAAACAGCAAAGTATGATAATAACCCTAAAGTAAATTCCCGGAGGGAAGAATGTACGAAGTTACGATTATTAAATCATTTTCAGCTGCGCATCTGCTGGCGGAAATCGGCGGCAAGTGCGAGGAATTACACGGGCATAATTTCAAGGTGGAAGTTACCGTCGGCGCGCAGGAGTTGAATTCTGAGGGAATTCTGATTGATTTCCGGCTGGTTAAGAAATGGCTCAAAGATATTCTCGACAAGATGGATCACCAGCATTTGAACAACCTTCCCTTTTTTGCAGGAAAAAATCCCTCTTCGGAAAATATCGCTCATTATGTTTATCGGGAGATGCAAGCCAAGACCAAGACATCGGGTGTTGCGGTCCTTCGGGTAAAAGTGTGGGAGTCCGAAAACGCGGCAGTGACGTACAGTGAATAGTGGATGGTGGATAGTGGGTGGTGGATGGTGGATGGTAAATAGCAAACCGCTGAACCGTTGAACCGCTGAACCTTGAACCGCTGAACCTTGAACCGTTGAACCTTGAACCGTTGAACCGTTGAACCTTGAACCGTTGAACCGCTGAACCTTGAACCGTTGAACCGTTGAACCTTGAACCGTTGAACCTGTTTATTATGATCGACATTCAAAACCAGAAAGATTTTCGCAATATTGACATTAAAAAGGTCGGGGTGAAAAATATTAAATACCCGATCATTGTGCTGGATCGCGCGCGCGGAACGCAGCCGGTCAATGCCACCATCAATATGTATGTCAATCTGCCGCATCATTTTAAGGGCACGCACATGAGCCGGTTTGTGGAAGTGCTCAATGATTTCCGCGGTCAGATCAATATCAAAACCTTTCAAATCATTCTGGAAAAGATGCGCCAAAAACTGCACGCGCATTCGGCCCACATGGAAATCGAATTCCCCTATTTCCTGAAAAAGGTGGCGCCTGTGTCCAAGGCCAAAAGCATGATGGAATACCGCTGCCTTTTTGCCGGGGAAAACAATGGCGAGCAAACCGACTTTTTAGTCGGCGTTGTCGTGCCGGTAACCACCCTGTGCCCCTGCTCCAAGGAGATCAGCGCCTTTGGCGCGCACAATCAGCGCAGTATCGTAACGGTGAAAGTGCGTTTTAAAAAATTTTTCTGGATTGAAGACCTGATAAAAATAGTGGAAGATTCAGCCAGTGGTGAGGTATATTCCCTCTTAAAGCGCGTGGATGAAAAATTTGTCACGGAAAAGGCTTACGAAAATCCTAAATTTGTGGAAGATCTTGTTCGCGGCGTGGCGGTGAAATTAAATTCAGATAACAATTTCACCTGGTACAGCATTGAAGCGGAAAATTTTGAAAGCATCCATAACCACAGCGCTTACGCCTATGTCGAGAAAGGATAGACCCATGGCAGCCCCATCGTTTTTTAACCTGTACCATCACGGATTTATCCGCGCTGCCGTCTGTATTCCCGAAGTCAAGGTCGCCGATGTATCTTTTAATACGCAAAAAACGATTGAACTGGCGAAAAAAGCAGCACGGCAGAAAGCAATACTGGCGATCTTCCCGGAACTAGGGCTATCCGCCTATTCCAACGAAGACTTGTTTCACCAGGATGCATTGCTCAAAAGCGTTGAAGAGGCTCTGATAGCCATTTCCGAAGCGTCCGCCAACCTGAATCTGATTCTTGCCGTGGGCGCGCCGCTGCAAGTGGATTGCCGCTTGTTTAATTGCGCGGTAGTTTTTTACCGGGGTAAAATTCTCGGGGTTGCCGTCAAATCCTATCTGCCGAATTACCGTGAATACTACGAAGCCAGACAATTTTCACCCGCTTCGGCGGCCCTTGCTTCGACTATTTCTCTGGCCGGACAAAAAAATATTCCTTTCGGCGCGAATCTGATCTTTAAAGCCGCCAATATAAAGAATTTAAGTTTATTCTTCGAAATTTGTGAAGATGTCTGGGTGCCGATTCCGCCTTCGAGTTTTGCCGCAATGGCGGGCGCAACCGTCATCGGCAATTTATCCGCTTCAAACATTACCATCGGAAAATCCGAGTATCGCCATCAACTGGCCGCCAACCAGTCGGCGCGTTGTGTGTCAGCTTACCTTTATGCCGCTGCGGGTTTCGGCGAATCAACGACGGATATGGCCTGGGACGGTCATGCCATGATTTATGAAAACGGCAATCTGCTTTCGGAATCCAGTCGTTTTTCGACATCGGCACAAATGATCTGCGGTGATATCGATCTGGACCGCCTGGCGCAAGACCGGATGCGGCTCACCACGTTCGGGCAGAATGCGGCGGATCATAAAGATAAAATGACCGTGTTTCGTCCTGTTGAATTTGATGTGGCCTGCCCGCAGGGACGTTTATTGCCGGATCGCGAAATCCCCCGTTTCCCTTACATCCCCGCCGATCAAAGTAAGCGCGACCAGCGCTGTTATGAAGCCTATAATATCCAGGTTCAGGGCCTGGCCCAAAGGCTCAAATCCTCCGGCATCCCGAATCTGGTGATTGGCGTTTCCGGGGGACTGGATTCTACTCATGCCCTGATTGTAGCGGCCAGAACCATGGATATGCTGGGTTTGCCGCGCACCCATGTCAAAGCCTATACGATGCCCGCTTTCGGAACCACCAGCAAAACATATCGCAACGCCGTCAATCTGATGCGTGCCTTAGGCGTGGAAGCCAATGAAGTTGATATCAAACCTGCCTGTCTCCAGATGCTCAAAGATATTGGTCATCCTTTTGCCAGAGGGAAAAAGGTTTACGATATTGCCTTTGAAAATGTCCAGGCAGGTCAGCGTTCAGCGCATCTCTTCCGGCTGGCCAACATGAAAAACGCCCTGGTTGTCGGAACGGGTGATTTGAGTGAACTGGCATTGGGCTGGAGCACTTATGGAATCGGCGATCATATGTCACATTACAACGTCAATGCCAGTGTTCCTAAAACACTCATTCAGTATTTAATCCGCTGGGTGGCGCAAACCCATCAATTTTCACCTGAGACATCGGATATTCTTCTGGCTGTTCTGGCAACAGAAATTTCGCCTGAGCTCATCCCCGGAGATGGAAACGATCAGCCGCCGCAAAAAACGGAAGCGGCTGTCGGGCCCTATGAATTGCAGGACTTTAACAATTTCTACATAACCCGTTTCGGGTATCTGCCGGCCAAAGTGGCCTTCCTGGCCTGGTGTGCCTGGAAGGATAAAAAACAAGGCTCGTGGCCGGATGTACCGCCGGAAAAACAAAATAGTTACTCTCTGAAAGAAATCAAAAAATGGCTGCATGTCTATTTAAACAGATTTTTCAAAACATCCCAGTATAAGCGCTCCTGTGTTCCCAACAGCCCCAAAGTGGGTTCGGGCGGATCGCTTTCCCCGCGCGGCGACTGGCGCGCGCCCAGTGACAGTGAACCAACCGTCTGGCTTGCCGACTGGCAAAAAATCCCGGAAAAGGAAAAATAAATCGTGAAGCCATCCTACAAAGATTTTGACGCTACGGAATTGTTCTGCCCGCAATGCCGGCGGGCTGTGCCTGTAAGGAAAAGACTGCTGCTGGTTCTATCCGAGGGCGAAAAATATGATTACAGCTGCGTTTACTGCGGAACATCGGTGGGCGACAAGCTGGTGAAAGAAAATACCAACTCAAATATTCTTCTTCGTTGAAACTTTATTTTTTCTTCTGCAGAGCCTGTTTTAATTTCCGGGCCAGAAGACTTTCGGATTCTGAAGATGGGGTGGCAGATGCCGTTTCGCCATACACCAGACTGGCTTCCCGGCCGGATGCGTTATTTCCCAGGTATTCCGCCAATACTTCCCGGCTGTGAACATCCTCGTGACAATAAGCGCAAAGGTTTTCCCAGTTGCTGCCGTCGGCGGGGTTATTGTGGTGATTGCCGTCTTTATGATGAACAGTTAAAAGCTGGCGGTTGACGCCTGTAAATTCCCTCGCACAACGGGCGCATACCAGCCCGTGAATACTCAACGACTTTTCCCGATAATCCTCGCCGCCAGGGATTCTGGCGGCGTTTTTCATCTCCCGCACAGCATCTTCCACGGATTTCGGCGCTTCGGTTCCCGGAGGCTTTTTGGAAACGGCAACACGCCCCCACTTGTTGGAAAAAGTCATTTTCGCCATTCTTAAACCTTTTGCTTGCCGGTCAACACATTCAGAAACACGCGCACCCCTTTAGCCATGGCAATGGCATCCGTCACTTTCCGGAATACGGGGGATCTCATCGCCAAAGGAGAAATTAATTCGATACCCCCGACCAGATCAGACATCACCGTTCGAAGTCGCCGGGATGTAGCGGTATAGTTCTGAACTTCGTTGTTGATCGCCGTTGTGGAATGGTTGATATTCGTGGAAATATCTTCCATATTTTTCAAGATCGCCGGTAATCGCTCATTTAAAGCCTGCAACGTAACGGTGACGTCACTCGCGGCGCGCCATAGTTTCAGCAGAATCGGAATGCAGAACAACACCAGCAACAAAAGCGCAATGCCCAAAATGATTAAACCGATTTCCAGATACATAATTCTTCTCCCAAACGGTTTCTACGCAATAAACACAAACAGGAATAACGACGGTGGATCACTTAAACCGGTTTTATTTTTTTTCTTCCCGGTACGCTTCCACTCCGGCATCAAACGCCTTCTTTAAACGATTTTTATTATCCGCGAGCGTCTCGGCGCTCTGATGAGCAAGCTCGCTTACTTTTTCTTCTATTTCTTCCACTTTTTCCCTGGCAATTCCTTCGGCGTCTTTCAGACGGATGATCGCCGCCTCATAGGCTGCTTTGCTTTTTTCCGCCGCCTTTTGATATTCTTCTTTTGCTTTAGCCAAAAGTTCATCCGCTTTTTCGGCAATGTCCTGGCGGGTTTCCTTGCCGCTTTTAGGCGCAAATAAAATTCCAATAGCCGCCCCGATCAGGCCGCCGATCACCAATCCCTTTACCAAATCCCAATCTCTTTCCGCCATAATGCACCTCCTTAATTTATTTTTCATGATTTCCGAATATTCTTATTGTACTTAAACATTAAAGACAGACCTGTCAAGACACAAAAAAACCGGGTAACCTGTGCGTGAACAAAGGTTACCCGGTCCTATAATCCTGCAATTGATTATATAATTATTTTGCCGGTGCAGGGGCCGGGGCCGGGGCTGCCGGTGCTGCCGGTGCTGCTTCGGGTGCTGCCGGGGCTGCTTCGGGTGCTGCCGGGGCTGCTTCGGGTGCTGCCGGGGCTTCAACTTTGGGTGCTGCCGGTTCTTCTGCTTTCTTGCAGCCGACTGCTGCGATTGATAAAGAAGCCAACAAAAGCACGCTAACAAAAATGGCCAATACCTTCTTCATTAGACAATTCCTCCTTTCAAAAATTTTAGTGTGTGAACACACTAGCTTTACGATGGGTGACATTACGCTTTTTTTTTGCCTTGTCAAGATAAATTTAAACATATATAAGTGAAAAAATTTAATATCAAAGGACGCTGCAATGATACTTGGTATTGACGTGGGCGGAACCCATACAGACGCCGTTCTGGTTCAAAATTTCCAACTGATCAAAAAGGCTAAGGTACTGACGAATCAAGCGGATATCATGTCTTCGCTGATGGAAGCGGCCAATCGGTTGATTTCAAACGATAATGTCAATAATATTGAGAGGATCGTCTTGAGCACGACCATCTCGACCAACGCCATTGTCCAGCAAAAAACCAATCGCGTGGCGATGGTTTTGCTAAGCGGCCCCGGTCTTTCACCCGCCACTTTGAATCTGGGTAAGGACGTGCACTTCGCCCAGGGCTATGTCAATCACCGTGGTATCCCCATAAAAAACGTAAACTGCCGGGAAATTGAAGAAATCAGCAACGAAATTTCAACATGTCAAATCGGACATATTGGAATTGTCGGCAAATTTTCCAGCCGTAATCCGCAGCACGAACTGGATACAGCCGAATTGCTGCAGAATAATGCCCGGCACATTTCTCTGGGACATACACTGTCCGGACAACTGAATTTTCCGCGCCGCATTGCCACCACGTATTTAAATGCGGCCATTCATGATATTTATCAAGGATTTGTGCAGGATGTCCAGAAGTTTGCCGCAAAGATCGGGCCGGATATCCCTGTCTATATTTTGAAAGCGGACGGCGGAACTATCCTGATTGATAAATCGTTGGACTGTCCCGTGCAAACGATTCACTCCGGCCCGGCGGCAGGTATCATGGGTGTGCTGGCCACGGCCTGCATCAAAGAAGACGCCGTAGCTCTGGACATCGGCGGCACCACGACGGATATCTCCGTCTTTGCCGACGGCGTCCCCCTTCTCGAACCAACCGGCGTGACCATCAACGGGCGTAAAACGCTTATTCGCGGCCTTTACACGAAATCCATCGGCGTTGGGGGCGACAGTGTCGTCAAAATTGAAAAAGGCGATATTTTAATCGGACCGCAGCGGGAAGGACCGGCCGCAGCCCTGGACGGACCATTCCCCACACCCACGGATGCTATGATCGTTGAAGGAATTGTCACTTTCGGCAATAAACAAAAAGCCCAGGATGCGATTGCAGTAATCGCTAAAAAACTTCACCTGAGCGTTCAGGATGCAGCGCACGCTATCATTGAAAAGATGACCGCAATGATTGCGGACAATGTCCGGCAGATTCTGGCTGAGATCAATAATCATCCGGTTTATACCATCCATGAACTTCTGGAAGGAAAGATTATCCAGCCCAAAATACTCTATGTTGCGGGAGGTCCCGCGGCGGTTGCCCCCTTTATTGCGCAAAACCTGGGCTATCCTTATTCCATCCCTGAACATTCCGAAGTCTCCAATGCCTTAGGCGTGGCGATTGCCCGAACAACGGCTGAAATAACGATCCTGGCGGATACGGAAAAACGAGAACTGATCATCAGCGAAGAAGGTTGTGTACAAAGCATCCCCCGCAATTTCTCTCTTGCAGACGCAGTCGAGGTCGGCAGAACAACCCTTCGTGAAAAAGCTGTCCGGATGGGCGCGAG
>DFZJ01000196.1 GCA_002382045.1 Syntrophaceae bacterium UBA4059 | reverse complement strand
TGTTGTAGGTCGTCAGGCGCATGGCTTGGGCTTTATAGAAATCAGGATTTTTAAACGCAGCCAGCCGTTGCATTGCGTTTAAGCCTTTTTGGGAAATACCGGCTTTGGGAATAAAAATCATGTTGGCCCGGACTAACAGCATCTCTTTTGGAAAATCCTGAGCGGTAAGACCGATCCGGGGTTTTGGCTCCCACGGCTTTTCTATTTCTTCATCATCTTTTTTCAACGCGCCTAGCTCATCCGGCCCGCTCAAGCGCGCCGTAAGCGAAACAATGCTTTCCTCGGACATTTTTTGAATGGCGGATAAAAATTCCCATTGATTTTCATAAGGCTTGAAATATCCATCAATAAAAGCACTGTTGCCGAGTTCGCGCGCTTTTTTCTGCAGCGGCAGAGCAATTAAATTGCCGAAACCGCCTTTAGGCAGGGTATCCTGGTTCGGAAACAATCTATCGTAGGATCTGAAGGATAGCTCATGATGCCTGCTCATGGAGCAAGTGATTAATGCAGAGCCGAATTTTCTTGCCACAGCGGCAGGAATCGGAGTATCAAAGAAGAACCAGACATGCGCGCCGTTGCCTGATCTTGATCTCTCCACAACAACGGGAATATCAAATGCCAAACAAACGGATCGAAGAGTTGTAACATCTCTTTGCCAGCCTTCATCGTCAAAATCCATCGCCAGAAAACGGCATGTTTCATCTATGCACAAAGGGTAGATACCGACAATGACCTTCCCTCGCAGATGATCCTCAATAACCCGCTCAGTCAATTCGTCATATGCCCTGTGGGCGCAAACGGAACATTTGACCTGTGGCTTTCGGCAGACGCCCGATTTCCATTCATTACGGCATGCGGGCGAGTATCCTGCATCACCTTTCTTGTTTTCCCATCGTTTGGCATAGATGTCATCTCTGCCTCTAAAAAGCGTCGCGAATAACTTTATCTTTGCTGACGGAGAAATTTCGGTCGGCAATACCGATGGTTGAATGCTGTCATTTAATGGGGCGGGGAAGATCGTATCATCGCTCTGCGAAGGAAGAATGTCGCGCAATTTTGCTCTGAGCCGCTCATTTTCTTTTTTCAACGTTTCGTTTTCGACGACTAATGCGTTATATTTTCCCAAAAGTTCTTTATCATTCATCGTATCGCTATCAGCTTTGCAAGGACGCCTTGAATTTATTCCACCACTGCTGAGGATTGACAATACGCACCTTTAGACCGCCAATCTGCTTTTCGTAACCCTCACCGGCATCAGGACAAATCAGATAATTTTTACCGTTAGGATACAGCCCTCGAAAAGCTTTAAGCGAAGCGGCTTCAAATTGCCGGGGATCCCATTTACATTCTACGGTGTCGATGGTATCCCGGTTCCTCCTGATGACGAAATCAACTTCTCGGCCGGATGTGTCACGCCAGTATTGAATTTCATGATCGAAGGCATACGCCTGAAGATATTCCAAAACGATATGCTCCCAGAGAGGGCCACGATCATCGGGACGCAGTGGATCCCATCCCCTGCTGAAGGCGACAAAGCCGGTATCGAAAGCGTACATTTTGGGCATCTTGACAATTTCCTTCTGTCCGCCCCCGAAAAACGGCCGCACAATGGTTATCGCATGGGTCGCCGCCAGAGCCTGGATGTGGCTGTCGAGCGTTGATCGACTGATCCCCAGCGTACTTGCGATTTTCGCCGTCTCGAATAAGCCACTGCTCTGTTTCAGAAGATATTCAAATGAATTGGTAAACTTCTCCGGATTGCGAAAAGCAAATAGTTTCTGGATGTCACGGACAAAAAAAGAATCCATCCATTCCCTGTAAAACTCCGGAACTTTGTGGGAAGCAAGCAGCGTTTGCGGCAAACCACCGTGGTAAAGACGTTTTTCAATAGAGACGTTACTGAAGGCGGCAAGCTCATCCCACAACACCGGCGTGAGATGAATGTTGCGCTTGCGTCCTGTCAATGTATCCTGAAATTTACGTGTGGCCGCCAGCGTTGATGACCCTGTGGCAACAATCTTTAAATGGGGAAATTGGTCGGCGCCGATTTTCAGAATACGGCTTGGATCCTTCAACTGATGAACTTCGTCAAAAACAATGACGGGTCTTTCGCAATTTTTAAAAAAAATATCAGGCTGGGCAACCATCTCTTCCACAACCGGCAGATCACAGTTCAGATACAAAATGCGATCTTCACCGAGGCTTTTGACAAGCGTCGTTTTCCCGACACGGCGCACACCGGCCAGCCATACTATTGGCGCGGATTGCCATGCTTTTTCCAGACGCTGCACCCAAAATGGTCTCTTAATCATGGAAGCATACTTAGCATATTATCTGACTATATGTCAATCACAATCACTCTTCCCCTCCATAGATGCAGCCGGATTCGGGACTTTCCTGAACGATGATCTTGCACAATTGGGGAAGTGACGGCTGAAGGCGCTGCCAGATCCACCGGCATAAGTTTTCCGAGGTCGGATTTTCCAGGCCGGGAATGTTGTTTAAATTCTTATGGTCCAACTGATCCAGGATGGGTTCAAAAGCCACCGTAATGTCGGCAAAATCCATCACCCAGCCGGTGCTGGGATCGGCCTTGCCCCGGAGATGGATTTCCACACGGAAGGAATGGCCGTGCACCTTGGCGCACTTGTGGCCAGCGGGAACACAGGGCAGATGGTGCGCCGCGTCAAATTTGAACACTTTATAAATTTCCATTTTTGATTCCTTATCGAACATCCAATATTTTATGCAACTGCAAACTGATTCGCCACCCGGGATGTGCCAGAACATATTTCAAGGCCTGTTTTGTTGCCTCTTCCCTGCCCGCGCCGTCCATCGGCTGCAGAAAAAAATGCCGGAAATTCAGATTTGCATATTGTTCCGGCAAAGCGCCGTCCTGAGGATAAACAAGTTTTAACTCATCTCCGCCGGACTGCGTCAATTCGATGCCCGCTTTGGGACTGACACAAATCCAGTCGATGCCCGCAGGCGCAGCAATTGTGCCGTTCGTCTCTATGGCTATTTCAAAATTTTCTTCATGCAGGGCTGCAATCAGCGCATCATCAAGCTGCAAGAGCGGCTCACCACCCGTGCAAACCACAAACGGGCGCTCTTGGAAAACGGGCCAGTGCTTTAAAATTTCCCGAACTAAAAGGCCTGCGGTTTCATATGATCCGCCATCTGTACCATCCGTCCCGACAAAATCCGTATCGCAAAACGGGCAGAGAGCATCTTTTCGATCTTCTTCTTTCCCCGACCACAGGTTACAACCGGTAAAACGGCAAAAAACCGCCGGACGGCCGCTGTAATAACCTTCTCCCTGAACCGAGTAAAATATTTCCTTGATACGATACATTGCCTTAGCCTCAAGCCACACATGAAGCCTCTCCACTCCCGGCGCTTGGCGCCACCTCCGCCAGCGGCGGTGCTTCACGCTTCACGCTTCACGTCTTTATATTTTACCGGATCTGCAAGCCCCGCTTCCTGAAAGCCTTTCAGCCTGAGCAGGCAGGAATCGCACTGGCCGCAGGCGGCGCCGTCGTCCGCTCCCGGATCGTAGCAACTGTGCGTCAGAAAATAATCGACGCCCAATTCCACGCCTTTGCGGATAATCTGCGCTTTGCTTAAATGGATAAGCGGTGTATGAATCTTTAATTTTTGTTTGCCCTCTACACCGGCTTTAGTCGCCAGATTGGCCATGCGCTCGTAAGCCTCGATATATTCGGGACGGCAGTCGGGATAGCCGCTGTAGTCCAAGGCATTCACACCGATAAATATATCAGACGATCCGACCACCTCCGCCCAGGCCAGGGCATAAGAAAGGAAAATGGTATTGCGCGCCGGAACATAGGTTATCGGAATATCCTTCCCCATATCTTCCACCGAACGGCTTTTGGGAACAGCCAGATCGCTGGTTAATGCGGAACCTCCGATGAGCCGCAGATCAATATCTACGGTCAGATGCTCCGCCACCGGGTTTTGACGGGCTACACGCGCGGCTGCTTCCAGTTCGACCAGATGGCGTTGACCGTAACGAAAGCTCAAGGCACATAGTTCAAATCCCATGCTCCGGGCAATAGCCAGCGTGGTGGCGGAATCAACGCCGCCGGAGAGCAATACAACGGCTTTCTTCATCGGTTTATCGAATTCTTTGTCCATGGTCAGACGGTCTATCAGATTTTATAAAAATTCGCCCGGGCTATTTAGCGGGAGAGGGTTGGATGCGAAAAAGCTTCCGGGTGTTGACGGATGCCTTCTCGGCGATGTCTTCCCAATCCATTCCTTTTATTTCGGCCACTTTCTTTGCCGTATGGATGATGAAAGAAGGTTCGTTTCGTTTCCCGCGATGAGGCACGGGTGTAAGATAGGGGCAATCGGTTTCCAGAAGGATCGAATCGAGCGGCGCCTGCCTCACAACCTCCTGCAGGACTTTAGATTTATCAAAGGTAACAACACCGGGCACGGAAATATAAAAACCCAAATCGATGCACTGCCTGGCCATGGCCCAGTCGCCTGAAAAGCAATGAAAAACACCCAGGCGAACACCGGAGGATTTCACCATGCGCAATGTCTCTTCATGAGCGTCGCGATCATGGATAATCACCGGCAAGTTGAGCTCTTTAGCCAATTCCAGTTGTCTGGCAAACATTTCTATTTGTTGATCACGCGGAGAGATATTGCGGAAATAATCCAGGCCGATTTCGCCATAGGCGACAACTTTCGGGTCTTGCGCCAGTTCCTTGATTTCATCAAATGATTGGTCACATGCTTTGGCTACATCATGGGGATGAATCCCGACGGTCGCATAAATGTTTTCGTATTGACGGGCAATCGATAACGCTTTACGGCTTAGACCCGGATTGGTTCCCACCGTAACCATGCAATCAACGCCCGCAAGCCTGGCGCGTTCGATCACATCTTTGCGGTCGGAATCGAATTCTCTCATCTCCAGGTGGGCATGGGAGTCAATCAGCATAACTACTTTTCATTTACCTGAAATGGAATTTCTTCTGCATTGTCCGACACATCAGGAAGCTTCTTTAAAAGGCTGCTTAAATCTTTCTCCGATAATTCACCCGTCAGCAACTTACGGGAGATGATTCTGCGGTCTGTTTTCAGCAATTCCGCATTAACTCTTCTGGACATTTGGATCCTCCTGGGAAATTTCACAATTTGACTTTGTTCTAAGATTTTAACCGTGGCGGACTATTATTACATTTTAAAAACATAATCAAGCCCCAAGAGTTCATTTAATAAATCTTGACAGAAAGGGACTTTTTATCTACGTATAAAAAAATATTTGTCGTAATTATAAGCATTTATACTTTTTCTTGAGAAGAAGGACAGCGACACATGGAAATGACGCCACAAACAAAAACCGTCAGCCCCAGGGAAATCATGCGCAAAATCACTGAAGGCGAAAAGCATCTTCGGAATGGAAATCTTTTTTCCAGCATTGTCACGCTCCGGGAAGTTCTAAACTTGTATAACAAGACAAATGATATTCAACCAAAAGACAAGATCGCGCTGGCAAACGTTATTAACGATGTACAACGGAAACTGGCCTCATCCCGGGAATTTATAGATTTATATGGAAAAGTTATTTTTCGGGATGATGATTTTGCGACATCCTATGATTTTTTATGCCAGTTGATCGTAATCAAGGAAGAGGAAATCGCCAGCGTGCTGGTCGACAATGATGTCAATCAATCGCTTAAATTGGGCCATCTCAGTGAAAAGGACCGGGAAACAACAAAGTTGATGGTATCTCTCGTTGAACGAGGAGAATTATCCATGCTTCAGGAACTGGTTGCCGCCAACGATAGTCTTGGCTCAATGGTTTTAGCTTTTTACAACGAAGCCGGCATCAGCTACAGAAAATCAGGCAATATCGACAAAGCGATTATTGAATACAAAAAAGCTCTGTCTATTTCTCCGAATGATGAGCATCTTCATTACAACATGGCCCGGGCCTTTATGGAAATCGGCCAGAAAAAAGATGCCGAGACCTGCATCGGTCTGGCCATTCAAATTAATCCATACTTCCATGAAGGTTTAAAAATGCAGAAGTATATCGAACAATGGACTCGTTAAACCCGACTCAGGATTATCTTTTCAGGCGGGGATCGGACGCATCCCGTATCCCCTCCCCCAGCAAATTATAACCGACCACCGTGATCAAAATAGCCAGCCCCGGATAAAGCGACAGCCACCAGGCAATATCGATATTATCCTTGCCCGCCGTCAGAATATTTCCCCAGCTGGGTGTCGGCGGCTGCACCCCAATGCCTAAAAAGCTCAACGCCGACTCCGTTAGAATTGCACCGGCAATTCCCAGGGTGGCCGCAACCAGAATAGAGGCCAGCGCGTTGGGAAGAATGTGCATAAAAATAATCCGCGCATCGTTTGCCCCGATAGCCCGGGCTGCCCGCACAAAATCCCGCTCTCTCAGTGATATAAAATCCGCCCGCACCAGGCGCGTCACCCCCATCCAGCCTGTTAATCCGATCACGATCATAATATTCCAGATGGACGGTTCCAGAAAGGCGATCACCGCCAGAATCAGAAAGAATGTGGGAAAACAAAGCATGACATCCACAAAACGCATAATCGTCGCATCAATCCAGCCGCCGTAATAACCGGCAACGGCGCCCAAAACCATCCCGATCAAAATCGCCAGACCCGTGGCGACAAAACCGACCTTCAGGGAAATGCGCGCTCCCCAGATCATCCGGGAAAGGACATCGCGCCCAAGCTGATCCGTGCCAAACCAGTGATCACCGGACGGCGGCGCCAGAACATTTTTCAGATCAATTGCACCAGGGTCGCAGGGCGCAATCACAGGCGCCAGAAGCGAGACGGCAAATAATGCAAGGACAATCCCGCAGCCGGTCAGCGCCAGTTTGTTTTTATAAAACATTTCCCAGAAATTCATGATGAAATCCTAATGCGCGGATCGGCCAGCGCGTACGACAGATCGGCAATCAAATTTCCCAACAGTGTTAAAATCGCTCCGATGAGGAGGATGCCCATCACGGTCGGATAATCGCGGGCCATCACCGACATGTAAAATAACTGCCCCATGCCCGGAATCGCGAAAATGGTTTCAAAGATAACACTGCCCCCGATCAAACCGGGGATGGACAAACCCAGAATCGTAATCGCCGGCAGAAGCGCGTTGCGCAGGGCATGCTTATAAATGACCTGCCTTTCACTCAGCCCCTTGGCGCGCGCCGTCAGAATGTAATCCTGACGGATAACCTCCAGCATGTTGGCGCGCATATAGCGGGACAATCCGGCCAAGCCCCCGAAAGCGGAAATGAATACCGGCAGAATCAGATGCTTGGCCAGATCCACTAGCTGTCCCCAGGCACTTAAATATTCATAATTAAGGGATCGCAACCCCGAAATCGGCAGCCACCCCAGGTGAATACCGAAAAAAATCATCATGAGCAGCGCCAGCCAGAAGGTGGGCACAGCAAAACCGATAAACACAAGCACCGCGGTCACTTTATCAAAAAGTGAATTCTGATGAACCGCCGAAAGTACGCCAATCGGAACAGCTATCGCGATGATAATTATCAGAGACAGAAAATTGATGACAATCGTAATCGGCAGACGCTCCATAATCTTGTCTGCCACCTTCCGGTGGTCGGATGAAAAGGAAGTGCCCAGATCGCCTCGCCCCAGCTTCTTGAGCCACGACCCGTATTGAACATGAATGGGCTTATCCAGTTCATACAGACTCATCAGCCGCTCTTTCATCTCGGCGGAAGCTTTCGGATTCATCTGCGTCTGCAAATCCGTGGGTGATCCGGGCGCCAGCCGCATGACAAAAAAACAAATGATCGTAATGCCGAGCAGCAGCGGAATCATAAAGAGGACTCTCTTGATCAGATATTTGGACATCCCGTTCTCCGCGTCAAAAACTCAATCCATTAAGACTATCCAGAAGCGGCATCTTTTGCAAATTCGCCAGAGATTGCCACAAATTTTCCTGCGAATGGGCCTCCAGGGTGATCGTCGGTTTAATCTTCAATGTTCGCAGAGCGGCGGAAAACTGATCAAACGGAAACGTCGCCGCGCCTACCGGCAAATGCTCATCGAACTTGCCGAAATTATCATGCAGATGCAGATGACCGATATAGCGGCCTATCTGCTCCATCCAGGTTTTTAAAGGCGAACGGGCAAAAACGTTAAAGTGCCCCGTGTCAAAGCAAAAGCAGACTTGATCCGAAGCAAGCGTTTCCAGCAGTCGGCGTAAAATGCCCGGTTCTTTTTCATAAACATTTTCCAGAGCAATGATCGTCCCTCCGTCCTTTGCCAGAGGAATCAACTGACGCCAGAAGTTGACGCTGTTTTCCAGCCACAAATCATCGCAGTTCACATAGTAGCGCTCGTCAAACGACGGATGGCAGACAATTTTCAACGGCCGAAAATACGGGATCAGATCAAACGCCTGCCTGATCCGGTCCAGGCTGGTCTGCCGGATCGTGTCATCGAGCGCGCCGGGCCGCAGATCCATAAAAGGCGCATGAAAAGTCACTTTTAATCCGGCATCTTTGAGTTTTGCGGCGCTTTCACGGCATTCGTTTTTATCCAGCGCCTGCAATGCATAATGGCTGAAATAAATTTCGCAGTTGAGCTTCTTCTCCAGAATCATCGGCAGGTACCGGGGCAGAAGCAGATAAGGCATATGGGCGTGAACTCTTTTTAAAATATCAAGCATGTAAAATCCTTTTAAAGATGAATAAGGATGGTTGATTTACCATAGTCATTTTTTTTTCACAACAGCAATGAATAGGGGGGCACTGTGGCCCGGCGTGACCTTTCGCAGGGCACAGACAGGCGCCTGCAGGATATTTTTTACTGAGCACACATAATGACCATTATTGATAATCATATATGCTCTTGATTTTGCAAGCCTGATCATTCAACGAAAGATAAAAAGCCCCCTGTCCTTGCGGACAGGGGGCTTTTACATTATTAACCTAACAGCCTGCAACCTCGCGCCCCCTCGAGTGCCCTTTAGGGTATCAGGGGGAATAGCCTACAGCCTGTTTTTTCCTACATTCCCATTCCGGGGTATCCGCCGCCGGGAGGCATACCGGGCATTCCGCCGCCTGCACCCTTCTCTTCGGGCTTGTCGGCGATCATGCACTGGGTGGTCAGAAGCAGAGCGGCAACGGAAGCTGCGTTCTGCAGAGCAAAACGGGTCACCTTCGTGGGATCAATGACACCGGCTGCGATCATGTCTTCATAAACGTCGGTACGGGCATTGAAACCATAGGAACCCTTCTTTTCTTTGACTTTCTCGACAACAATGCTGCCTTCCAGACCGGCGTTGCAGGCGATCATCTTGATCGGTTCTTCAATGGCTTTCTTCACGATATTGACGCCGATCTGCTCGTCGCCTTCCAAAGCCATTTTGAGCAATGCGGGCAGCGTTCGCAGATAGGCGACGCCGCCGCCTGGAACGATACCCTCTTCCACCGCGGCGCGGGTGGCATGGAGCGCATCTTCCACGCGGGCTTTCTTTTCTTTCATTTCGGCTTCGGTCGCGGCGCCGACTTTAATGACGGCAACACCGCCAACCAGTTTGGCCAGTCTTTCCTGAAGCTTTTCTTTATCGTAATCAGACGTGGTCTCTTCGATCTGAGCGCGGATCTGTTTGACACGGCCTTCGAGATCAGCGCGCTTTCCGGCGCCGTCGATAATGGTGGTGTTGTCTTTATCGATGGTGATCTTCTTGGCGCGGCCAAGGTCTTCGATCTTCACGTTTTCCAGCTTATAGCCCATGTCTTCGGAAATCATCTTGCCGCCGGTGAGGATGGCGATGTCTTCGAGCATGGCCTTGCGGCGGTCGCCGAAGCCGGGGGCTTTGACGGCTGCTACATGCAGGGTGCCGCGAATCTTGTTGACCACCAGGGTGGCCAGCGCTTCTCCTTCGATGTCTTCGGCGATGATGAGGAGCGGACGGCTCATTTTGGCAATCTGTTCCAGAATCGGCAGCAGGTCTTTCATGCCGCTGATTTTCTTTTCGTAGATCAGGATGAGTGCGTCATCCAGGGCGACCAGCATCTTGTCGGCATTGGTCACAAAGTAGGGAGAAAGATAACCGCGGTCGAACTGCATCCCTTCGACGATCTCCAGTTCGGTTTCCAGACCTTTGGCTTCTTCAACGGTGATGACGCCTTCTTTGCCGACTTTGTCCATGGCACTGGCGATAATGTTGCCGATGGTTTCATCATTGTTGGCGGAAATGGTGCCGACCTGGGCGATTTCTTTTTGATCTTTGGTAGGTTTGCTCATCTTGCTGAGCTCTTTGACAACGGTGTCAACGGCTTTGTCGATACCGCGTTTGATATCCATGGGGTTCGAACCGGCCGCAACGGCTTTAACGCCTTCACGGTAAAGGGCCTGTGCCAGAATGGTTGCGGTGGTGGTGCCGTCACCGGCGACATCGCTGGTTTTGCTGGCGACTTCTTTGACCATCTGCGCGCCCATGTTTTCGAATTTATCTTCCAGTTCGATTTCTTTGGCAACGGTTACGCCGTCTTTTGTTACGGTGGGTGAACCGAAGCTCTTGTCAATAATAACGTTGCGGCCTTTCGGGCCGAGAGTTACCTTCACAGCATCGGCCAGAGTGTTGACGCCCTTCAAAACCGACTTTCTTGCTTCCTCATCGTAAAGAAGTATTTTTGCTCCCATTGTATATTATCCTCCTTAATATTTTCTTATTTTTCAATAACGCCCAGAATGTCGTCTTCTCTCATGATCAGCAACTCTTCACCATCGATTTTGACTTCGGTGCCGCCGTATTTGCTGAAAAGGACTTTATCGCCAACTTTGACATCGAGGGCGATCAGCTTGCCGTCGTCGGTCTTTTTACCCTTGCCAACTGCGACTATTTTACCTTCAATAGGCTTTTCCTTGGCTGAGTCGGGAATGATGATGCCTCCCTTGGTTTTGGTTTCTTCTTCCAAACGTTTTACAATGATTCGATCCTGTAAAGGTCTGATTTTCATGCTTTTTATTCTCCTTTCTCCATTATTGATATGTTATTGATAAATGCTGCCTGAGCGGCGCTATTTTATGCACTATTTTACCCCTGTCAAGGCTTTGGAAAAATTTTTATTGATTTGATTTCAAAAGAGGTTATCCAGCAACTCCTTAAGGGAACGAATCGCGCAGACTTCCATTTTTGCTGTTTTTGATAATGACGATATGTCTGTTTTGGGGACGATACAGCGGTTAAAACCCAGACGCGCCGCTTCCTTCACCCGCACTTCCATCTGGGACACAGCCCTCACCTCGCCGGTCAGCCCTACTTCCCCCAGAATAACCGTTCGGGGATCGACCGGACGATCCAGAAAGCTCGACGCCATTGCCGCAACGACCCCCAGATCAACCGCCGGTTCATCCACACGGACGCCTCCGGCAACATTAATAAAAATATCGGATCCACTCAGAGTAAGACCGCAAATTTTATCCAAAACAGCCACCAGAAGCGAAACCCGGTTATGATCCACACCGATCGCCGTACGCCTCGGCATTCCCAGATTGGAGACACTTACCAGCGCCTGAATTTCCACCAGAATCGGCCGGGTGCCTTCCAGACTGGCGACCACCACTGAACCGGGAGCATTCTGCGGCCGTTCGGCCAGAAAAAAAGCCGAAGGGTTCGGGACTTCAATCAGCCCCTTATCGCCCATTTCAAAAACACCGATTTCGTTGGTGGGACCGAAACGGTTTTTAATGCTGCGGATAATCCGGTAAGCATGCCCGGAATCCCCTTCAAAATACAAAACGGTATCGACCATATGCTCGAGCACCTTGGGCCCGGCAATGGAACCGTCTTTGGTCACGTGCCCGATCAGGAAAACCGGAATCCCGTTTTTCTTAGCCGACAAAATAAGTCTTGATGATGCTTCGCGAACCTGCCCGACACTCCCCGGCGCGGACATCAAATCGCCTGAATACACCGTCTGAATAGAATCAATCACCACAATGGCCGGTTGAATATTTTTAATCTGCGCCAGGATTTTCTCCAGGGATACTTCCACCAGGACCAGTAAATCTTTAGCCGCGGCGCCAATCCGGTTTGAGCGCAGTTTGATTTGATGGGCGGATTCTTCACCGGTGACATAGAGGACCTTCCGGCCTCCCAAAGCCAGGTTTTTCATCACCTGAAGCATGAGTGTGGATTTGCCGATGCCCGGCTCGCCACCGATTAAAATGGCCGATCCAGCTACGATACCGCCACCCAGCACGCGGTCGACTTCAGCAATGCCGGTGACAACCCGTTCGCCTTCTTCGGCGGATATATCTTCAATGGGCATGGGCTTGCCGTCAAAGGCCATGTCAGTACGATGGCCGGATTCCGGCTCTGAGACCAGTTCTTCGGCAAAGCAGTTCCAGCCATTGCAGGATGGGCACTTGCCCAGCCATTTGGGCGACATATAGCCGCAGTGCTGACAAAAGAAACTGGTTTTTGTTTTCTTCACAGGTTATCCTTTACATCCGGTTATCAAAAAAATAGTAAATAATCGCATGGCACCGTTTTCAATCGGCTTTTCGATCTGGGCCGCCTGCGTCACCCGAATGTCATGAAATCCCGCCTGCACAAAGTGGCGCTTCATTTCTTCGCGGTCAAAGCCGAAATGGAATGAACCATGGGCTGCAAGGCCAGCGTAAGCAATCCGGTTCCGCAGCCGAAATCCAGCACATCCATGGTTGAATCCGGATTGACTTCTCTGATCATCGTTTGCGCAATATCCGTCGCCACTTTCACGCGTCCGGGATTCTGATCCCACAACGCAGCGTCCTGATCGAAATTGCGTTTCTCATTTTTCATTCCGGCTTCTCCATCAAGGGAAAGTAATCTAACAACCTTGAGACAATCAACAATATAAAGTTTCCCGGTAAAAGACAATCAAAATCATTTTTTTCGATTGCCCTATTGCACTTGACAAGTTATGAGCATATGCTT
>DFZJ01000031.1 GCA_002382045.1 Syntrophaceae bacterium UBA4059 | reverse complement strand
CCGGATCCTGGCCATAGAATTCACGAAGCACGCGGTAAAGCTCCGGCGCAGCCTTCATCATCTGGATCGGCTGACAAAAAAAGTGTTCCGTGGCGACAGCGAAAAATTCCACTTCGTCGGTTGCTCCGTATGCATCGAGAAATGTTTGTTTGCCTTTATGAAGGTCTTTGAGCAGTCGGATGTATTCACGCGAGCAGGTCTTAATCCAGTCGCGGTATTCTGCACGGTTGCGCAATCTTGGTGTGCCGTCGGCCACGCCGTCCTGCATATCCAGTTTATGGGCAAATTCGTGATAGACCACGTTAAAGCCATATTCCGGCCGGCGTCCCCCTTTTAATATCGCGTCCCAGACCAGAATCACCGGCCCCTGCTCGAAGGCCTGACCAGCGACGGGGGATTCCGGTTCCAGGGGCTCCAGAGCGTTTTCAAAAAAGCCCAGCTTACGTTTGGGTAAAACAATGTCGGAAGGGTAGACAATAATTGTTTCGACATTCTCGTAATAGTTGTGGGGAATATTCAAAAGAAGAAGACAGGCCTGGGCTGAAATGGTCACGCGGATTTCATCTGTCAGTTCCAGCCCTCCGCAGCCTTCCCATGATTTTTCGGCGATGAAGACCTGAATCAGCTTCTTCAGATGCTTGCGTTCAGCGTCATCCAGCAAGCCGTAATGAATCATGTTGCGGCGGATCATGTCTTCCCATCCGGGAGGAAAAGGCGCTGCCATAAGCTTCTGCCGCCGTTTTTCGGAAAACCAGACAAACATATTGATTCCTTTGATCAGTCTAGTGTAAAAAATGTACCATAAAATACTTTATAAGAAAAAGGACATTTTGGAGGGAATGCATCTTACCGGCAGATACACATAATCATTTTGACCTGGCAGAAGCAAAGGATGCTCTCCACGTCGAGCGTTTCCAGACGGCCTTTCTGANNTTCCTTGACGCCGGCGATTTTCAAGTGATGCTTGATGCAGCCTGCCATGTCTTTGCACTTGAGCCCTTCGATATCCCGTGGGAAAGGCGCCAATGAGGGGGAGGATGAAGCCTATGTGGATTTTGGCCATCCATAGCGCCGACGAAAATCCTTCAAAATATCGCTCTACAAATCCGTGACCCCACAAACGCCTCCCCGAACAGCANNATCTCATTTACAGAAACACAAAGACATGAAGCGGATTACTTTTTACGACATTGATTCAAAACCTATTGACACGGCTGACAAAATCAATCCGGACGATTACTATGCTCCGGCTGATTTCTATGCTATGAGCAAGCCTCAAGGAGGTATCCCATGAAAGTATTAGCCATCAATTCCAGCGCCCGGACCGGGGATGTCAGTAAGACGGAAATTGTATTGGATTATCTGCTCCAGGGCATGCGCGAGGCAGGCGCCGACGTTACGGTTGTCGAGCTTCGCAAAAAGAAAATCAGGTGCTGTATCGGATGCTTTACCTGCTGGACCAAGACTCCCGGGGTGTGCATCCACAAAGACGACATGACAGAAGAGATTCTCCCCAAGTATCTGGCGAGCGATCTGGTGATATTAGCCACCCCGCTTTTCCACTATACGGTCAATGCCATGATGAAAACCTTTATCGAGCGAACGCTTCCGATCGCGCTGCCTTTTTTTGAAAAACGCGACGGTGTCACAACGCATCCTTACCGTCATCAAGCACCGCCTGTTGCGGTTCTTTCCGTGGCCGGATTTCCGGAAGAAAGTGTCTTCGATGCGCTAAAATTCTATGTGAATTTCCTGTTTCGAGAGCAGCGGCTGGCGGCGGAGATCTATCGAACGTCATCGGAAATGTTTACACGATCCTCTGCCGGCAAAAAGATATCCGATATCCGGGATGCCCTGATTCAGGGCGGGCGGGAATTGGTTTCGTCTATGAAGATATGCCCGGAAACCATGGACAGAATCAAAAAACCGATGACCGATTTTGAAGAGATGGCGCCCCTGGGGAACCTGATGTGGCAGACCTGCATCAATGAGGGCATCACCATGGGAGAGGCCCAGAAGAAGCGCCTGATTCCGCGTCCGGATTCTATCGAAACCTTCCTGATGCTGATGAGATTCTCATTTAAAGGCAATAAAGCCGGGAACACCAGGTTCACCATACAGTTCAATTTTTCAGGCCAGGTAGCGGGGGAATGCTATTTCACGATCGAAAACGGAAGCATCAAAACCGGATCAGGTCAGAGCGACAGCCCCGACCTGATCATTGAATCACCCTTTGAAGTCTGGATGGATATATTGACCAGAAAAGCGGACGGTCAAAAAATGTTCATGGAAAAGAAATATACAACCCAAGGGGACATTTCCATCCTCATGCGAATGGGAGCGTTCTTCGGAAATTGATGGTTTCTTATTTTCCGGATAGACGCTGGACAAGATCGAGGCAGTGGGTGAGGCCTGCGTGCCGTGCGCCACAAAATACGGCGACCTGAAGATAAACAACAATTTTATTTTGCGCAAGCTCAGAGTGACCGCGGAGACGCGCAACTTCAACACCGTTTCAAGACTTGCCTTTGGCAGGCATGACGTGATATACTTAAACCGATATCCGGATGGCCTTTTACGGTATCCGGGAATGAATGTCCGGAAATTAAAAAAAATGTAGGGAGGTTTAAGATGGCTCTGATTCAGTGGAATGACAGTCTGAGTGTCCATGTGGCGGAGATCGACCAGCAGCACAAAAAGCTCATCGATATGATCAATGAGCTGAATGATGCGATGCGGGCGGGAAAAGGAAAAGATATTTTGGGAAAAATCATCAATAATTTAATCAACTATACGGCGACGCATTTCAAAACAGAAGAAAAATACTTTGCCCAGTTTGGCTATCCGGATACGGATAATCATCAAAAAGAGCATGCAGCCTTTGTCCAGAAAGTTACCGGTTTTAAAGACGGATTTGAAGAAAAGCGGCTTTCTTTGACGATTGAAGTGATGAACTTCCTGAGTGACTGGTTGAAAAATCACATTATGGGAACGGACAAGAAATATTCCCCGTTTTTTAACGAGAAGGGTTTGAAGTAAACCACATAACCACGACGCTCGACGGGCCGGGGATGTCAAGTAAGCAACGGAGTCATCCATGCCGGCCGCTGATGCCGGATGCGGCCCTGCGGCTGCTCCGTCCTGCATTACGCAAGCCGTCAATGATGAAGGAGGCGTAACAATGAAAGTTCTGGCAATCAATGGAAGTTCCCGAAAAAAGGGGAACACCGCCATGCTCATCAATACGGTTTTTGCGGAGCTGCAAAAGGAAGGCATTGAGACGGAGCAGGTTCAGCTGGGCGGCAAAAAGCTTCATGGCTGCACGGCATGCCTGAAGTGTTTTGAAAATCAGAATAAACGCTGCGCCATTGACAAGGACATCCTGAATGTGATGGTGACCAAAATGGTTGAGGCGGACGGCATCATTATCGGTTCGCCCACCTACTTTGCAAACGTCACCTCGGAGGTCAAAGCACTGATCGATCGGGCCGGCATGGTCGCGATTGCCAACGGATACATGTTGAAACGAAAAGTCGGCGCGGCTGTCGTCGCGGTGCGCAGAGCCGGAGCAACCGCTGCGTTTGATGCCATTAACAAGCTTTATTTTATCAACCAGGTTATTGTGCCGGGTTCGGTCTATTGGAATCTGGGGCTGGGATTGGAAGAACAAGACGTGCAAAATGATGAAGAAGGTCTGAACACCATGAAAATTCTGGGCGAGAACATGGCCTGGTTATTGAAAAAAATAAACGCATACAATTATGCAGACGCCGTTGAATAAGGATCATTGAAAAAAATAACACTTAAACTGGCATCCATCCATATTAAGGATTTACCCCGGACGGTTCCTCTGGCTGCGGCATCCCTGAAAGCACAGCTCGATTCAGTTGACGCCATCAGCCGGCGGCTTGACGTATCCATCCCTGAATACATCATCGATCATTCTGCAAGTTTTATATCGGAGGACCTGTGCGGGAATATTCCGGACATGATCGGTTTTTCCACGTACCTGTGGAACCGGCATCTGGTCATGGAAATCTGCCGCATCATCAAAGAAAAATTCCCGGCGGTCATCCTCTTTGCAGGCGGCGCAGAGGCGACAGCGCTTCCTTTAACCTTACTGGATAGCGCGCCCCTGGACTTTGTCGTTAAAGGCGAAGGTGAGATCGTCCTCACGGAAGTCATGAACAGGCTGTTGAAGGGTCATTCACTCGACGGTATATCCGGGGTTTTTTTGAAAGGTGCAAAGCGTCATCCGGAAAAAGACCAGCAGCCCGTCATGGATCTCAACGTTTTGCCCTCGCCTTTTCTGACGGGCACCATTGATCCCGGCCGGTACCGGGCCGACCTGTGGTGGGAACTCTCCCGCGGCTGTCCTTTCAAATGCGGTTTCTGCTTTGAATCGCGGGGGGTGGCCGGCATCCGGCAAATCGCTTTAGAACGCCTCCGGAAAGAACTGGATCTTTTCGAAGAGAAAAAAGTAACCCATATTTTTGTGCTGGACCCGACGTTTAACTGTGACCTGAAGCGCGCCAAACAAATTCTGCGGATGATTCATGAAACGGCGCCGCTGATTCATTTTACTTTTGAAATCAGAACGGAGTTTATCGACCGTGAAATTGCCGGGCTCTTCGCCGGGCTTCACTGCAGCCTTCAGGTTGGACTGCAGAGCGCTCATCCCGAAGTGCTTGCCCACGTCAACAGGACCATCGACCCCGTTAAATTCGCAAAAAAAATATCGATGCTGAACGATGCCTCGGCCATCTTCGGACTTGACCTGATCTACGGGCTTCCGGGCGATACGCCCGCTGGATTCAAAGCAAGCCTGGATTATGCTCTTCGCTTGCAGCCGAACCATCTCGATATTTTCCCGCTGGCGGTCATTCCGGGTACCGCCCTTTATGATCAGGCGGAATCCTTTTCCCTGAATTGCCTTGCGGATGCGCCCTACACCCTGATTTCCTCGCCGGGCTTTTCCGAAGCCGGAATGGCCGAAGCTGAACGTCTGAAAAATGCCTGTGAAATATTTTACAACCGCGGGGGCGCTGCGGGCTGGATGTTCATGGCGCTGGAGACCCTTGAAATGCGACCTTCCGACTTTCTTGCAGATTTTGCGGCGTATTTATCATCTAACAAACAACCGTCCGTGCTGACCAGAGAGGCCATTACTGTTTTGCAATCTTCTTTTGTAAAGGAGCAGTTCATCAGGCATCATAAAAAAAATCTCTTTCCTGTCATGGAGGATATCATCGCCATCCATGGCGCGCTGGACCGGTCGCTTTACGCGGGTCCAATGCTGGCAGAAGGGGAGAGAGGTTTTAATGATGAAACCGCATTTAGTTTATCCCCCGGAACGATTGCTCTTTCATTGAAATATGATTTCAATGACCTTATGACCGTGGGCGAACTGACCTTTGAAGAGTTTCTTGATGCGTATCGGCCACGGAAAACATATCTGGTTATTTATAATTGCGGCGGCGCTGTTAAGACAGTGATCATCGATCGTGCGTTAAACAGGCTGCTTTCCTCATTGACGGGCGTTGAAACACTCCGGCAGTTTTTTGAAAAGGAAAACATAAAATCCCGGAAGCGAATGGATGAATTTCTTGAATTTGCCGTTCTAGAGCAGATCATCCAAAAAATCTGATAATCGCGCCGGTCAGTCGGCTGTGATCTTGTTTTTGAGTTGGGGTTTTTCATCCTGGCAGGTGACGACCAGTCCGGTCGGTAAATGAAACATTTAACAATACCCAAGATTTCCTTGACATGGACGACCGCGTTTCTTATAGTTCAGACGTGTGTAGGCAACATTTTATTAAGTCAAAATTGGAGAAAGTTTATATGCAAGGGATACAGTTTGTTACCGATGAGAAAGGACAAAAAATTGCAGTTCAAATTAACCTGAAAAAATTGGGTGAAGTCTGGGAAGATTTTTACGACAATTTACTCTTTCAACAAAGAGATATTGAACCGAGGGAATCTATCAGTTCAGTGAAGGAACGACTTAAAAAGCTGGGTAAATTGCATGGCTAAATACAAGGTCACTTTTACGCGATCCGCGCGGAAAGAACTTGAAGCTCTCGCTGATAATATCGTCAATGTCATTTTCCCTAAAATTGAAAATCTTTCTCTGGCACCACGACCCGTGGGTTGTAGAAAATTAGTTGGCAATAAATTTCTTTGGCGAATCAGGAGCGGCAATTATCGCATCATTTATGCAATACATGACGATATAAAAACAGTAGATATTATAGCCGTCCGCGATAGAAAAGAAGCATATCAGCAACTAAAATAACAAAATCTTCCGTGACGGATAATCACAAAGCGTGTTTGCCAAGAAACGAGCTGTTGCCCAAACCATGCCCCTTTGAGTGGTCATTGAAAGCGTTTTGGTTCATAAATCAAGGTGAAGCGAAAGATACTCAATGACGGATGTGCAAAAAGTATATGTGTGTTATTTTCCCTGGCGGTTGAGGAGTTCGGCCTGATAGTGCGAGGCGAGTGCGTCGATCATGGCGCCGATGTTGCCGTTAATGAAGTTGTCCAGATCGTAGCGGGTCATATTGATGCGGTGATCGGTGATCCGGCCCTGCGGAAAATTATAGGTGCGGATGCGCTCGGAACGGTCGCCTGACCCCACCTGGCTTTTGCGCGCTTGGGCCTGCTCGGCGTTTTGCTTCTGCACCATGGCATCCAGAAGTCTCGATCTTAAAACCTTCATGGCTTTGATCTTGTTTTTGAGCTGTGATTTTTCATCCTGGCAGGTGACAACCAGCCCCGTGGGCAGATGCGTGATCCGTACCGCGGAATCCGTGGTATTAACGCTCTGGCCGCCGTGACCAGTGGACCGGTAAACGTCAATGCGCAGTTCGTTTTGATCGATGTTCAACTCCACATCTTCCGCTTCCGGCATAATGGCGACGGTGACGGCCGACGTATGAATCCTTCCCTGGGCTTCGGTGACGGGAACGCGCTGGACCCGATGGGTGCCGCTTTCATATTTGAGACGGCTGTATGCGCCTTTGCCTTCGATCTGGGCGATGATTTCCTTGAAACCGCCCATGCCGCCCGCAGGTGAACTACTGACAACTTCCACACGCCAGCCCTGTGATTCGGCATAGCGCGCGTACATACGGAATAAATCGCCGACAAAAAGCCCTGCTTCATCGCCGCCGGTGCCTGCCCGGATTTCCAGAAAGACATTTTTATCATCATGGGGATCTTTGGGCAGGAGTAGAACGGTTATCTTTCCCTCCAGATCAGCCATCTCCTGCTGGAGGATTGGAATTTCTTCCTTGGCCATGGCCCTCAACTCTTCATCGTCTTCCCCAAGGAGTTCCTGATTTTCGGCAAGACGCGCCTTGATTTTTTCATACTGGCGGATGATCTCCACAAGCTCCGTTAAGTCCGAGTGTTCTTTGGCGTATTTCTGATATAACCCCTGCTTGGAAGCCACCTGGGCGTCGGAAAGCAGCCCTTCCAGTTCCTGGTAGCGGAGTTCAATATCGCGGAGTTTGTTGAGTAAAATATCCATAGTTTACTTTGTCGGTATTTTATTAAATGTTGGTTGGGGGGGGGNNTGTGACCTGTTTATCATAAGGACAAAGTCCGGAGTTGCCTGCCCGCCGGCAGCAAGTTAAGCCTAGGCTTTTTTGGTTGTTTTCTTTGCAGCCGGGGCGGTTTCCGCCTTGGGTGCGTATTTCTTCTTGAATTTTTCCACACGTCCCGCCGTATCGAGAATCTTTTGCTTGCCGGTGATAAACGGATGACAATTGGAGCAAATATCTATCTTGAGGTCTTTTTTAGTGGATTTTGTTTCAATCACATTGCCGCAAACGCAAGTAATAGTTGTTTCTTTATATTCCGGGTGAATACCTTCTTTCATTTTTCCTTCTTCCTCCTGATTCTTTATGAAGCAATGCTTGATAAAGGTCTCTATAATTTTAAGCAGATGCGCTGCATTATCCTATAAGCGGTAAAAATTCAAGATAATAATTGACCGGTTTAAAACCTGTCTTCCTTAATCATTATGAATTCATGGAATCCAGAAATTCCTGGTTGGTGTTCGTTTTCTTGATTTTGCCGATAATAAACTCCATGGCATCGACCGGATTCATTTCCTGCAGCAGACGGCGAAGAATCCAGACGCGGTTGAGATTGGCTTTGGGGATCAGCAGTTCTTCCTTGCGCGTGCCGGAACGGATCAGATCAAATGCGGGGAAGATGCGCCGGTCGGCGATCCGGCGGTCCAGATGCAGTTCCATGTTGCCGGTGCCCTTGAATTCTTCAAAAATAACTTCGTCCATCCGGCTGCCGGTGTCAATCAAAGCGGTGGAAATGATGGTTAAACTGCCGCCGTTTTCAATATTCCGGGCCGCGCCGAAGAAGCGTTTGGGCTTATGCAAAGCGTTGGAATCCACGCCGCCGGAAAGGACTTTGCCGGATGGCGGCACAACCGTGTTGTAAGCGCGTGCCAGACGGGTGATCGAGTCGAGCAAAATGACGACGTCCTTTTTGTGTTCAACCAGACGTTTTGCTTTTTCAATAACCATTTCAGCAACTTGTACGTGACGTGTCGCCGGTTCGTCAAAGGTTGACGAGATGACCTCGCCTTTGACGCTACGCTGCATGTCGGTCACTTCTTCGGGACGCTCGTCGATCAGGAGCACCATCAAAACAACTTCTTTATGATTGGCCGTGATACTGTGGGCGATATCCTGCAGTAAAACGGTCTTACCGGCGCGCGGTGGAGAAACGATCAGGGCGCGTTGTCCCTTGCCGATGGGTGCGAATAAATCCAGGGTCCGGGTTGAGAAATTTTCCGGATCAAATTCCAGATTCAGTTTTTCCTGGGGGTAGAGAGGCGTCAGGTTGTCAAAGAGGATTTTATCACGAGCCGATTCGGGACTTTCAAAGTTAACTTCATCAACTTTTAAGAGGGCGAAATATTTTTCACCTTCTTTGGGGGGGCGGACCTCGCCGGCGATGGTGTCGCCGGTTCTTAAATTAAAGCGGCGGATCTGCGAGGGTGAAATGTAAATATCATCGGGGCTGGGCAGATAGTTGTAATCGACCGCGCGCAGGAAGCCGAAACCGTCGGGCAGGATTTCCAGAACGCCGGATCCCGAAATCACGCCGTTTTGTTCCGCCTGGGTTTGCAAAATGGCAAAAATCAGATCCTGGCGGCGCATGCCGCTGGCTCCTGGTACTTCAATTTCTTTGGCCAAATTGTTGAGCTCGCTGATCGGCAGCCTCTTAATGTCTTCGATGTTCATAAATATTTCCTTAATTTAGATTAGTAACAGGCTCGATAATGAAGTGAGATGAAATAGTATTTACTGCATTAATTTTCAAGAAATACACGAGGATATTCACGATTTTTTAAGCAGTTAAGGATTTATTATCGGCTTGTTTATTTGAATACTTGAATCGCTCCAAAGGGCAGGGCAACATTTGCCTCTGACGAATTGACTGCTAGGCTATATGAAACATCATGAACTGTCAAGGACTTTTCTATTTGCTGTAAAAGCATTCCGAATCGACTGGATTT
>DFZJ01000023.1 GCA_002382045.1 Syntrophaceae bacterium UBA4059 | reverse complement strand
TGCTCCAATTTTATTCCCCTGAAAAAAGAAAGAATCCCCGCTGCGATGGCATTGCTCCTGGATATGCCGTAGTCACAACACACAACGACGCGTTTCCCCTGCGCCATCAGGGCAACACCCTGCTCGATCTTCTCTTTGACGGCAGTCGGTGAGTTTCCGAATTTATCTACCAAGTCTCGCACATCCAGCACAACCATATCACTGGTGATGGATGGATCCGACGCGGGAGCGGTTCCCAGATGATCATTGATCCAGCGAATCATGATTTGACCTCGCCTGCAGGCACATATCGTTCCGTCAAACTGCGCAAATACCAGCCTTCACGAAGCGGTCCGGGCACCGCCGGTTCATTGAAAGCAAGTCGCCTCAACAGAATGTCAACTTCATTGAACCCCGCCATCGCACGCAGATAGGTGGACGCGGAAAAACGGGGATTGATCTCAAAGGGAATGAATACACCGTTTTGCGCGCGCCCCTGAATATTCAGCGAGCTGCGGCTTCCGACCGCCACGGCAATTTCTTCGGCTTGTTTTCGGATTGCGGGGAAATTGCCGATATACCCCTGCGAGTAGCCGCTGGAAACCAGTCCACCCCTGCCCCTTGTCAAAACGGACAGTTTAGCGTCAAAACTGCGGCGCAGCGCGATGGAACCCACCACCTCGCCGCTCGGAAGTGAGAGAACACCAACCGTAAACTCTCCCTCGTCCACCGGGATATATTCCTGGGCTAGGGGGCAGCCTCCGGCCCGCCGGATAAAGCCGGCATAGGTCATGGCCTCGGGCAAATCAACCGCGAAAAAAACCATTGCGCTGCCTCCGGAACCGGTTGACGGCTTGATAATGCAAGGCATGCCAACCTCTGCCAAATCGGCATCCGACGACACTTCAACGGTGCGCGGCACTCTAAAACCATGTTTGGCAAGGCATTCAAAGGTTGAAGATTTATCGGAAAACGTGCGAATCACATCAGGATGATTCGCCACTAAAGTAATACCTGCCTGTCGGAGCTGGTTTGTTGCAGCCCCCAACAGCACCATCGGCTGCTCACCACCGGGAATCAGCCACCGCGCGCCGGCCTCCTGGCATGCGCTCATCATCGAGGCAATATAGTTTTCCCGGTCAATCAAAAAAGTGCGACTGAAGCTTGAATCGTACAGGCCATAAGCCGTTGGTGAAATGTCACAGCCAAAAATATCATAATGACCCGCGTAGGCGAGACATTTGAAAATCTCCGTGCCCAGCGAGGCGCCGCCTATACCGGCGATCATTACCTTCAGTCTGTCTTTTCTAGTCATGATGCAGATGCCTTCTCACAATTTTTATGGCGCGGTCCATCTCCTGTTCCGTGAGGTCATGATACGTGGGTAAATTGACCGCCCTTTGATACAAATCGTAACTCACTTCATTTTCCGGTTTTTTTTCGAACATCGGCAATATGCTTAGCGGCCAGAAGAAAACGCGTCCATCGATATTGTCCGCTTTAAAATCAGCAAGAAGCGCATCCCGGTCAAAATGAACTTCTTGATCGACGACAATGCTTGGCATCCAATAGCCGTTTTTCGTCCCCTGTGGTTCGGGGTTCATATTTAAAGGAAGGCCACGGAAATTTTCTTTGTAGTAAGCAAAGATCCGGCGCTTGCCGTCCACAAGCTCTTCGATACGCTCCATTTGAGCGCACCCTATTGCCGCCTGAATGTTTGACATTTTATATTTGAAGCCTACCACGTCGGGCCAGAACTGCCGCGTCTGCCACATGGATCGTCCGTGATTGGAAAGCGTCAGGACTTTTTCGTACAGGTCGTCGTCATTCGTAACAAACAGGCCGCCTTCACCCGTCGTGATGGTTTTGGTTCCATGAAAAGAGAAGGTACCAAATGCGCCGATACTTCCGGCCCGCTTTCCATGATAGATGGAGCCAATGGCCTCCGCCGCATCCTCAATCACGGGAATGCCGTGCTTTTGTCCGATGGCCAACAGATGATCCATCTCACAAAGATTACCGTAGAGATGCACGGCGATAATCGCTTTTGTGCGTGATGTAATGGCAGCTTCCGCTTTTTCGGGATCAATACACCAGCTGTCAGGAAGGATGTCCACGAAAACCGGTTTGGCTCCAAGATAGGTGATGGGCGCGGCGGAAGCAATCCAGTTGATGTCCGCCAAAATAACTTCATCTCCCGGGCCGATGCCCAGAGCAGCAAGCCCCATGTGTAATGCGCCCGTACAACTTGACGTGGCTATAGCATGTTTTACACCAAGATGCTGTTTGAAAGCCTCCTCAAAACGGGTGATGTATTCATAACAGCGCTCCCCCCCAGCCGTTGGTGGCCGCATCGGTTGCATAACGAATTTCAAGCTCAGTAATACTGGGTTTGGTGTAGTAGATACGAGAACTCATACGACCTCCAGAGATGGGACAGCGGTTACGAATTTGCCGCCCCAATCGCGAATATAGGAGAGCTGCTCCATGATTTCCGCCTTCAGGTTCCAGGGCAGAATGACCACATAGTCCGGGCGGTTATTCCGCAGATGTTCTTCTGCGACAATCGGAATGCGGCTGCCCGGAAGATACTTCCCCTGTTTGTTCGGGTTTTTGTCCGCCACATACGCCAGAAGGTCCGGACGGACGCCCGCATAGTTGAGCAGGGTGTTTCCCTTGGCAGCGGCGCCGTATGCCGCATTTTTTTTGCCGGTGCGTTTCTTTTCGATAAGGAACGTAAGCAGGCTATCTTTAACCTGGTCTGCCTGCTGCTGAAACGTTTGATAGGTCGTCAGGCTTTTCAACCCCCTCCTTTTTTCCTCGGCCAGAAGGTCCGATACCGTGATTTCCTGAGGCCGGTTATCTTCAGCGTGACAGCCATAGATACGCAGACTGCCGCCGTGGGTGGGTAGTTTTTCGACATCAAAGACCCTTAGCCCGGCTGCTGCAAAGATTTGGATCACCGTGTAAAGCGACAGGTAGGAAT
>DFZJ01000191.1 GCA_002382045.1 Syntrophaceae bacterium UBA4059 | reverse complement strand
GATAGAAGGCAATGCTCCAAGCTGACGCAACTTCGAACCTCTGCCGTCACAGTAAATGCAGCCGCCCGTGGCCACATGGCCGTCGCGATTAGGACAGGTGAAGCCCGCGTCAATCGCCAGCTTATGGACATTACAGCCGAACAGGTTACGCCAGTAACTTTTCAGATCGTAATATCGCTTGTTGTTTTTCCAGAAATCCGGTTTAGCCAAAGCCGCCTCTTTTTTTGTTGTGTTTTTTGAGCTGGAATACTATTGATTGCATTCAAGCGCAAGGACTTGATTTTAAGGAGCATTGAATTTGTTCGATTCTTACGACATTCTGGTGATCGGCGGCGGACATGCCGGCTGTGAAGCGGCGCTGGCTGCAGCCCGCATGGGCTTACGGACCATGCTGTTTAATATCAATCTGGATTCCATCGCATTGATGTCGTGCAATCCGGCGATTGGGGGTCTGGCCAAAGGCCAGCTCGTGAAAGAAATCGACGCCCTCGGCGGCGAGATGGGTAAAATTACTGACAAAACCGCCGTGCATTTCCGTCTGCTTAACGCCTCCAAAGGCCCGGCTGTTCAGTCCTCCCGCATGCAGTGCGACAAACAGCTCTATCGCCTGACCATGAAAGCGGTGGTCGAAAATCAGCAAAACCTGCATATCCGTCAGGCGATGGTGGAGGGCCTGGTCATTGAAGACGGCAGAGTAACAGGTGCTTTGGATTCAAGCGGATTTTTCTACGGCGCAAAAAAAGTCATCATCACCACCGGAACGTTTCTCAACGGTCTGGTGCATATCGGCACATCGCAAACGCCGTCGGGAAGGGCGGGCGAACTGGCCTCCGTCGGCCTGGCCAATCAGCTCAAGGCGCTCGGCTTTGAAGTGGGCCGGATGAAAACCGGCACACCGCCGCGACTGCGTGCCTCGTCTATCGATTTTTCCATACTTTCGCGCCAGGACAGCGATCCCGCACCGGAACCTTTTTCATTCACCACCAAGGCCCTGCGGTCTGAACGCCTGCCTTCTTATTTTGCGGCCACAACCGCCGAAACCCATCGCGTGATTCGCGATAACATTCAGCATTCACCTCTATATTCCGGAGCCATTAAAGGCATCGGCGCCCGCTACTGCCCCTCGCTGGAAGATAAGGTCATGCGCTTTGCCGATCGCCAGAGTCATCCGGTCGTGCTGGAACACGAAGGTCTCGACACGCAGGAAGTTTACGCCAAGGGTCTGGGCAACTCGCTCCCCCTGGAATTGCAGTATCAGATTGTCCACAGTGTACGCGGCCTGGAGCAGGCCGAGATCATGCGTCCCGCTTACGCCATTGAATATGATTTCATTCAACCCAGCCAGCTTCAACTCACGCTGGAGACCAAATTAATTTCCGGTTTGTATCTGGCCGGTCAAATCAACGGCACATCCGGTTATGAAGAAGCGGCCGCCCAGGGCCTCTGGGCAGGCATCAATGCCGCCCGTTCCCTGCAGGGCGCACCGCCATTTATTCTGGATCGCTCGGAGGCTTACATGGCGGTCATGATCGATGATCTCGTGACACGCGGCGTGGATGAACCTTACCGCATGTTTACCTCGCGCGCCGAATACCGGCTGATTCTGCGGGAAGACAATGCCGTCATCCGCCTGATGGGCAAAGGCTGTGAACTGGGCCTGATTGACCGCGCACACTATCTGGATCTTCAGGATAAAATGAACCGCATTGAACAGGGCATTGTCCATCTCAAATCCGTGTCCGTTAAACCCTCGCCGGAAATCAATGAAATGCTGACCAGGCGGCAATCATCGCCGCTGACCCAGGCGACAAACCTGTATGGCCTTTTGAAAAGATATGAAATCGCTTATGACGATTTAAACGGAGTTCCCGGCTGGGAGCCTCAAGGCGATCCCTTTATCAAAAAGCAGATTGAAATTGAAACCAAGTACGAAGGCTATATCAAGCGCCAGTTTGAAGCGACGAAGAAATTAAAAGATCAGGAAAAAAGGAAAATCCCGCCGGGCTTTGATTATTCGGCTGTTCCCGGCCTTTCCAACGAACTGCGCGCCAAGCTCACCCGCGTCGCCCCCGCCACCATCGGCCAGATGGAGCGCATCCCCGGCATGACCGAAGGTGCCATCTCCGCCGTGCTGATTATGATGAAAAAGCAGGAACTGACGACAAATGGACGTTGATGTTTTGGTCAAAAAGTTAAAAGCACTGAATCTCGGCTTGCTCCTGGCGCCTGCCGAAAAAAATGTCAAAGAAGGTCGCACCAAGGATGCACGAATTTTCTTAAAGGAGCTTAAGAAAAGTACAAATATCAGGTTGAAATTGCCGCAACGGCACAATCCGACGTTCGGGGAATAAATCAATAGTAGAACGTCGGCCAACAATCTTGTCTTAGAAATTGAAAAACAAATCCATTCATTGGAACAATTTCCGTTGAGGTGTCCCGTCGCTCCCGAATCTTACGAATTAGGTGATGAGTGCCGGCATATTTTTTACGGCCAGATCAATCGAGATTGGTGCATATGATCTCAACGAGGCTAATGACACAATATCCAATGTATGCAGGAGATTTAATTGCAGGGATTTTGAAATTTCCTGGGACTGACTAAATGACGGTTACCAACAAAGAAAGCATCCAGACAGCCGAACTGTCTGAGCCGAAGGCGAGTTTTCGGCTGTCGCGCAATGAGCCTTAGAGCCACAGTTGAGGGCATTCTGAGCGAATGGCATGCCGCTTCAACTGCCGCACCTTTTAGAAGCTTTTTTCTTCAAAAAAAATTGATCATCCAGCGTTGTGCTGACAAGAATCTCACGCAGCGGATTTATTGCGCAGTTCTTCTGCGATTCTTTCCGCCAGAAATATCTTAAGGAGCGACTGATACGGAACATCTCGTTTGTTGGCGAGCATCTTGAGTTCTTCAAGGACTATTTCCGGCAAGCGAATGGAAATGGTTTTCGAGGATGGCTTGAGATTCGAAAGCGTGACTTTCTTAGCTTTTTTCCAGTCGATATAATCCGCCGAATCGTGCTTGCCCCAGAACTCTCTTTCCTGGGCTTCAGTTTTGAATTTCGGTTTATTGGTTTTCATATTGTTAATATACCATTGTATACAACTTGTTGACAACTTTTAAAATTAGTTTACTATAAAGTTGTATACAAAAACTTGAGGTGAACATGAATGGATGTAAATAATCTGATCTTCGGTCTTCTGAAGAAAAAAGGCCGGGTTACAACGGCCGATCTTGTGGGTAAAACAGGGCTCTCCAGAGCCTACGCGCAGAGGTTTCTCAAAGACTTGGCCCATGCAGGTTCCATTATTCGGGTGGGCAAGGCCAATCAGGCGCATTACATTCTGCCCTCTAAAAAAGGCGCGCTTCCGGCAAAACCATCAAGAATCAGAAAAATAATGACCAACAAGGGGTTGGCCGAAGACAAGGTGCTGCGCCAGATTAAGGAAGAAAGCTCCATCTTTCAGGGAATGTTCGGCAATGTATCTTCAATCATCGATTACGCTTTTACGGAAATGCTCAACAATGCCATTGAACATTCGGCATCGGAAAAGATTGACCTGGTTGTCATGAAAACGGCTACCGATATCCGCTTTACCGTGCTGGATCAGGGCGTCGGGATTTTTAACAAAATTATGAAAAGTAAAGGACTGAGTTCAACAATAGATGCCATCCAGGATCTGCTCAAAGGGAAAGAAACAACCGCGCCGGAAGCGCACAGCGGCGAGGGAATCTTTTTTACGTCAAAAATTGCCGATCGGCTGACTATCAAGAGCTCTGAAAAAAAGATCATTTTCGACAACGTCGGCCAGGATATTTACGTCAAAGATATTGAATCCTCCAAGGGAACAAGAATTGATTTTATCCTGGGTTTAAAATCTAAGAAAACACTCGCTGATCTTTTCAATCAATACACCGATGAATCTTTCCAGTTCAGTAAGACCGGCGTCAAGGTGAAGCTGTATCATCAGGATGTTGATTATGTATCCCGGTCTCAGGCCCGCAGAATTCTGGCCGGGCTGGAGAAATTCAAGACCATAGAATTTGACTTCAAAGACGTGTCAACCGTGGGGCAGGCCTTTGCCGATGAAATCTTCCGCGTTTGGCAGACTGCGCACAAAGACATCAAGGTGACTGTGCAAAACACCAATGAAAATATATTGCTCATGGTCAGGCGCGCTAAAGTTTAGTTGACAACTTGTATACAACTTTCAAAATGGAATTTCACAAAAGTTGTATACATAAGACCAGAGGGGTTCGTACGAAAAAGAAACAGACTTGAATGATTAGTTGAGCTAAATCTGACGATAAAAAACCGTAACCATCCCGTATATCGCTATCTGTTTTGCCTTTTGACACATTCAGACGAAGTATGATAGCCTCTCGTGCATAGAAAATTAATGATACAAAGGAAGGCGTAACATCAATAAAATATTCGGCAACACATCGGGACTGGGCGCGCAGCAAATCAAATCATTAGAACGTCTTTACCGCCGGGGCATCCCGCCTGCAAGTCTGATCAGCAATGATCTGGCACGCGAGATTTCCTTTCTGGCTTGCGAACTCAACCGGCAAATCGGGCTCCTCATCAACCGCAAGGGCGAGATCAGCATGATCATCCTCGGGGATCACAAAGGCATCATGATCCCCAATCTCGACGCCTACCGCGCGGCCTCCACCCGGTTTAAAGGCCTGAGGCTGATTCATACCCATCTGGCCTCGGAAGAACTTTCCCCGGAAGACTTAACCGATTTATCGCACCTGCGTCTGGATATGATCGGAGCGCTCCAGGTGCACAAAGACGGCTCTCCGGGTAAGCTTTTCTGGGCGCATCTGATTCCCGAAAATCCGCAAGGTGATTACTGGCTGATTCACGAACCACAGGAACCGCACCGGCTTGATCTCAATTTTTTATCCTTCATCTCCGCGCTGGAAGATGAGTTTGCCAGGCAGCAGAAAACGCGCAAAATTGACGCGGCGGAAAAAGCTATCCTTGTGCGGGTGGAAAAGAATCCCCAGGCCTGCGCGGAAGCCTCGCTCGAAGAGCTGCGGCAGCTGGCCGAGACCTGCGGAGTTGCGGTATTCGACACGCAGATTCAATACCGTCCCCAGATCGATCCGAAATATCTGGTCGGCCGGGGCAAGCTTGCGGCCATTGATTTGCGGGCCACGCAAATCGGCGCGAATCTGTTGATCTTCGACCATGAACTGACACCCGCCCAGGTCCGTTCCATCAGTGATTTCACCGGATTAAAAATTATTGACCGCACCCAGGTGATTCTGGATATCTTTGCCCACCGCGCAGGCAGCCGCGAGGGAAAGATTCAGGTGGAACTGGCCCAGCTCAAATATCTGCTGCCCCGGTTGATGCACCAAGACACGTCGCTCTCCCGGCTGGCGGGCGGTATCGGCGGCGTGGGTCCCGGCGAAACCAAACTGGAAATCGACCGCCGCCGGATTCGCGAACGCATCCATCGTCTGGAAAAAGACATTAAAACCATCACGAAATCGCGTGGTCAGCGGCGGGGACGGCGTGAAAAGTCGGGCCTGCCGGTAATATCGATTGTCGGCTACACCAATGCCGGCAAGTCCACACTGCTCAATACCCTGACCCAAAGCGCCGTTCTGGCGGAAGACAAGCTTTTTGCCACGCTGGATACCAAAAGCGCGAGGCTTCGTTTTCCGCGCGACGCGGAAGCCATCATTACCGATACGGTTGGTTTTATCCGCAACCTGCCCGCGGAACTGTTCAGCGCTTTTCGGGCGACGCTCGACGAACTTCAGGACGCGGACCTGCTGTTGCACATCATTGATATCAGCAGCATCCAGTTTGAAGAACAGATGGCGGCTGTTGAAAAAATCCTGGAAGATCTGGAAATCGCAGGCAAACCGGTCATTCGTGTTTTCAACAAGGCGGACCGCTTTCCCGATAAAGAACTGCTGGCAACCTTATGCCGGCGTTTCGGCGCCGTGGCCGTATCCGCCCTGGATAAAACCTCTCTTTCCGGACTTTTAGAAAAGATCGAAGCCGCTCTGCCCAATACAAACTTTGCAGGACGGGGAAATTATGATAGTGAGACGGAAGAAGTCAGGTGTAAAGAGTAAACCTGATCCTGGTATTGGCTTATGAAATATTTTCGTATCTTGATTATTATAGCTGCGCTTTTGTTTACCTCCAGCAGCATCGCTGCGGAAAAGCTGCTCACGATCGTGCATACCAACGACATGCATTCCCATTTTCAGGGATTTTCGCCGGAAATTGACTATCAGCCTCTCAAGGTCCATGCCGATAAAACCCTGGGCGGGTGGGCCCGCGTTGCCACCGTCATCAAAAATACCAGAAAAGAAAGACCCCATCTGGTCCTGGTTCTCGATGCGGGTGATTATACGATGGGGTCGCTCTTCCATATGCTGACCCGCGAAGAAGCCTTTGAACTGAGACTGCTCAAGGCTATGGGCTACGACGCCGTCACCCTGGGCAATCATGAATTCGACCTCAAGCCCGCGGGACTGGCCGCCATTCTGAAAACGGCCAAAGCGAAGGGCGGCGCACCCGCAATCGTCCTCGCCAATCCGGTCTTTGACCGCACAAAGCCCGTGCTGGCCGATCTTCAGGACACTTTTTCCGAAACGGGCGTTAAGCCCTATACGATCCTGCGGCGCGACGGATTGAAAATCGGAATCTTCGGCCTTCTCGGCAGGGATGCCGTGGAAGTATCGCCTTTTGCCAAGCCCCTGACCTTCCGCGATCCCGTGGAAGCGGCTCGCGAAATGGTCGATATTTTACGCCATAAGGAAAAAGCCGATATTGTGATTTGCCTGTCGCACGGCGGACTGCGGGGCAACCCCAAAAAATCCGAAGACATCCTGCTGGCCCAAAATGTCCCGGGCATTGATGTGATCATCAGCGGACATACACACACGAAACTGGACCGTCCGATAACCGTCGGCAGCACTTTAATCGTTCAGGCCTGGTGCTATGGAATGCAGGCGGGCATTCTGGATCTGGCGGTAAACGATGGCCGGATCAGTGTGCAAAACTACACGCCCGTGACGATTAACAGTGCCATCGCTGATGATCAACAGATTCAGCTGATGATCAACTCCTTTAAAAAAACGATTGATTCGCGGCTGCTTGCCGCACTGAATCTGTCTTATGATAAAGTTGTTGCAGAAACAAAATGGGATTTGATCAATTCAGCCCAGGAATCGCCGCTGGGCAATTTGCTGGCCGACGCCATTCGCTGGACGGTCAATCAGGCGGATTCGGATCCCCGTGATCCGTCAAGCCGCGTGGTGGTTGCAGTGGAATCCAACGGTGTCATCCGGGATAACCTGGCGGCGGGTAAAACCGGCAAGATCACCGCAGGCGATTTATTCCGCACGATTCCGCTGGGCATAGGTTCTGATAATACCATGGGCTATCCGCTGATCAGTTTTTATCTTTACGCCTATGAAATCAAAAGGGCTCTGGAAATTCCGACCAGCGTAAGACCGCTAAAGGAAAATGATGACTATTTTCTGCAAATTTCCGGCCTGCACTTCACCTACAATCCGCACCGGATGATTTTCGATCGCGTGACGGCGATTGAAATCGGCAGCGAAGAAGAGGGCTTTACGCCGCTGGATTACAGCGCATCCAATAAAAAGCTCTACCGGGTGGCCGCCAATATTTATAATGCCACTTTTTTAAAAATGGTCGGCAAGTTTACCTATTCCCTGCTGGAGATCGTACCCAAAGATAAAAATGGCGCACGTATCGAAAAGTTGTCCGCCGCCATCATTGACGGCAACAAATCCCAACCGGGCACTCAGGAGATCAAGCAATGGAAGGGTGTCATGCAATACGTCCGGTCTTTCCCGGATACGAATGGCAACGGCATTCCGGACATTCCGGAAAAATATAGAGGCCAACTCGGACGCATTGTGGAAGCGCCCAGCTTCAATCCCGTAAATCTCGTTTCCCGACCAGCGACGACAACGATTGTTGTTGTGGCGGTGTTGAGCTTTGTTGTATTGTTGATTGTTGCACTTGGAATCGTGATTAGAAAAAGAAGAAAGGCGCAAAAAGGCCAAGGTTCAAAATAAAGAAGGTCTTTTCTCGCGCCCCTCGCATGACCAGCAGGTCAGCGAAGGGGGTCGGCCTACAGTCTATATACCTAAGGTGTTAATTATGAACAAAGACTTTATTGAAATCCGCTGGCACGGACGGGGCGGGCAGGGCGCCATCACGGCGGCCAAAATTGTTGCCGGAGCTGCTTTCGTCTCCGGTTACGCGGGTGTGGTCATGGCGCCGAGTTTCGGCACGGAACGCCGGGGGGCGCCGGTGATGACCTCCCTGACGATATCCAGGGAAAAGATATATGATTTATCACCCATCGAAACTCCGGACATCGTGGTCATCCTCGACCATCTGCTCTTGAAAGAAGCCGATGTAACCCACGGCCTTAAACCCGGCGGAATCATCGTTTTAAACACACCCATGGCTTTTGAGTCCTATCACTTTAAAGATTACAAGCTGGCGACCGCCGACATTACGGCTATCTCGGTTGAAGCGGGCCTTCCTCACGGCATGGTCAACACCGGAATCATCGGATCGCTGGAAAAGGCCGCCAACCTCCTGGGTATCGATATTCTGATTCAAGGCATTGAAAATGAATTCACAAAAAGAAAGCCCGAAAAGAACGCACTGGCGGCTAAGCTTGCCTATGAACGAACGGTCGCGGGAGGTTGAAAATGGGAACCAGAAATTACAAAAGAAAAACGTCGCACAGTGAACACGGCCCCGGAGACGGCGGGAGAACGGGTTCATGGCGAGTCGAGCGGCCGGTCTTCGACCGGAGCCTCTGCATCCCCTGTAAAAGAAATAAAGAATCCTGCTTTATCTGCTGGCTGTTCTGTCCGGAGATCGTTATCTCCCGAACCATACCGCCGACGGTCAATCTGGAATACTGCAAGGGCTGCGGCATCTGCGCTGAAGAATGCCCGACCAAGGCCATCACCATGGTGGACGAAGCTCAATTTTCAGAAGAAGATAAGGATTAAGCGCCATGCATATTATAGAAAATGGAAACGTTGCAGCAGCTCTGGGCGTCAAGCTTTGCCGTGCCAATGTGATCGCAGCCTACCCCATCACGCCGCAGACACCTCTTACAGAAAGGCTTTCCGAGTACGTCGAAGCAGGTGAAATGAAGGCCGAATACATACCCGTCGAGAGCGAGCATTCCGCCCTGGCCGTTTGCATTGCCGCGTCATCGGCCGGCACCAGGGTTTCTACCGCGACCAGCGCCAATGGATTGCTTTATATGCACGAGCAGGTCCAGTGGGCGGCCGGCGCCAGACTTCCGATTGTCATGTGCGTGGTCAACCGGGCGGTCGGCGCGCCGTGGAATATCTGGAACGATCAGCAGGACTCTATTTCACAGCGTGATACCGGCTGGATACAGATGTATTGCGCCGATCACCAGCAGATCATTGATACGGTCATTAAGGCCTACTGGCTGGCGGAAAAAGTCAGCATCCCCATCATGGTCTGCTATGACGGATATATTCTTTCTCACACATACATGCCGTTTGACGTACCGGATCAGGAACAGGTCGATGCGTTTTTGCCGCCGTTCCGGCCGGACTATGCCCTGAATCCCGAAGATCCCGCCAATCTCAATACCGTCACCCTTCCGGACGTGCGGATGGATGTCCACGGAGAACTGGCGCATGGATACATGGAAATCCGGTATCTGCTTCAGGAAGAAATGCGGACAACACTGGCTGTCGCGGCGGAAGCGGAAAAACGGTTTACTGAAATATTCGGCAGAGGCGGCGACCCGTATATAGAACCTTACCGCTGCGACGATGCGGAATATGTTGCCGTAGGCCTGGGCTCACTGACTTATCAGCTGCGGGTTTGTGTTGATGCGTTAAGAAAAGAAGGCATCAACGTGGGCGTGATGGGTGTCCGTTTTTACAGGCCTTTCCCGGATGAGGCGATTGCCAATGCCCTCAAAGGAAAGAAAGGCGTCATCGTTTTTGAAAAAGCGCTGAGTTACGGTTATGAAGGCGCGCTTGCTTCTGATTTAAAGTCCGCGCTGTATGAGCATCTCGCCTACACGGGCGCTTTGCCTGTAGTCCAGAACTTTATCGTGGGAATCGGCGGCCGGGATATCCGAACGGAAGAATTGACTCAAAACCTCAAAGCGGCAACGCAACACAGAGTTTCCAAAGAGCCCGCCTGGATCGGGCTTAAGCTATAGGAGAACCCTATGCAGGTTAAAACAACGATTTTAAGTTTACCAACGGAAGAATTTGTTCATCCGGGAACAAGGGCATGCGCCGGCTGCGGCCTCGCGATCGCCTACCGCGTAGGTCTTAAAGCCCTGGGCAAAGACACCATGCTGATTGTGCCGCCCAGCTGTCTGACGGTTTTACAGGGGCTTTTCCCGGTGGCCTCAACCAAACTTCCCTGTCTGAATGTGACGTTTGCCTCCACGGCCGCCGCTGCCACGGGAATCCTGGCCGCGCTCAAAACGCAGGGAAATGAGCACACTACCGTCGCCGCCTGGGCAGGTGACGGCGGAACCAGCGACATCGGTTTGCAGGCGCTGTCGGGCGCCGCGGAACGTGGAGACAACTTCATCTATTTCTGTTACGATAACGAAGGGTACATGAACACCGGCGCTCAGCGTTCGGGCACCACCCCCATTGGAGCGGTCACCGCCAATACGCCGTTTAAAGGAAAAATTCAGCAAAAGAAGGATGTTCCGGCGATCATGGCCGCGCATCACTTAAGCTATGTGGCGGCCTGTTCCGCCGCCTATCCGCTGGATCTGTATGATAAAATTCTCAAATGCAAAGACATGCCGGGCACCAAATACTTCCACATTCACATTCCCTGCCCGCCGGGCTGGGGCTACGATCCGCGATACGGAATCAAGATCGGCAGGCTTGCCGTGGAAACCGGATATTATGATCTCTACGAAATCATCAACGGTGAATTCAGACTGACGGCGGCATCAGAAAAACTGGTGGAAAAACGCAAGCTGGTTCCGGTGCGTGAATATTTCCGCGCGCAATCCCGCTTCAGGATTCTGACCGATGCGCAGATCGCCGACATCCAGAATCAGATCGATGCAAAATGGGCAGGATATTATAAAAAAGACGAGTGACACGAGGAAACAAAAAAAGAAAATTCTTTCAATATATCATTGGTTTGTTCTCCGAACCCCCTTACCGTCTGGTCAATTGCCGGTATTTGATGCGGTGCGGCTGGCTGGCGGCGGCGCCCAATCTGCTTTTGCGGTCTTCTTCATATTCGGAATAGTTGCCGTCAAAGAACAGCACCTTGCTGTCGCCTTCAAACGCCAGAATGTGCGTACAGATTCTATCCAGAAACCAGCGGTCATGGCTGATGACCACCACACAGCCGGCAAAACTCTCCAGTGAATCCTCCAGCGCCCGCAAGGTATTGACATCCAGGTCGTTGGTCGGCTCATCCAAAAGCAGAACGTTGCCGCCCTCTTTGAGCATTCGCGCCAGATGGACGCGGTTGCGTTCCCCGCCGGAAAGCGTTCCGACTTTTTTCTGCTGATCCGTGCCGGAAAAATTAAAACGCGACACATATGCACGGGAATTAATCTGACGGCTGCCGACGGCAATCACATCCTGACCGTCGGAAATCATCTCCCAGATGTTTTTGTCGGGATCAAGCGAATCGCGGCTCTGATCGACGTAGGCCAGCTTCACCGTTTCGCCAATGCGGATCGTGCCGGCATCCGGCGTTTCCTGACCGGTAATCATGCGGAATAACGTCGTCTTACCCGCTCCGTTGGGACCGATAACGCCTACGATACCGCCGGGCGGTAATGAAAAGGTCATGCCGTCCACAAGCAGTTTGTCCCCATAGCCCTTGTTCACGGCTACGGTTTCAATCACCAGATCACCCAGACGGGGTCCCGGTGCGATAAAGAGTTCGCGTGTGCCGGATTCCTTTTCCTGTGTATTGCCCAGCAACTCTTCATACGCCTTGATACGCGCTTTGGATTTGGCGTGCCGGCCTTTGGGCGACATGCGAATCCACTCCAGTTCGCGCTCCAGGGTTTTGATTCTGGCGCCTTCGGATTTTTCTTCATTCTTCAGGCGATTTTGTTTTTGTTCCAGCCATGAAGAGTAATTGCCCTGCCAGGGAATTCCCTGACCACGATCAAGCTCCAGAATCCAGCCGGCAACGTTATCCAGAAAATAGCGGTCGTGGGTCACGGCAATGATGGTGCCTTCATACTTTTGCAGATGATGTTCCAGCCAGGCGACGGATTCGGCATCCAGATGATTGGTCGGTTCATCCAAAAGCAGAATATCGGGTTTCTGCAACAGCAATCGGCATAGCGCGACGCGGCGTTTTTCACCGCCGGAAAGAACTTTCACGGACGTATCGCCCGGTGGGCAGCGCAGGGCGTCCATCGCCATTTCCAGGCGTGAATCCATATCCCAGGCATCGAGCACATCCATCTTTTCCTGAAGGACCGCCTGCCTGTCGCAGAGCCTGGTCATTTCATCATCCGACATTTCTTCGGCAAATTTTTCGTTGACGGCGTTGTATTCGTTGATCACATCCATCGTGGACTGAACACCCTGCTCCACAATCTGGCGCACGGTTTTGGCCTCGTCCAGACGCGGTTCCTGCTCCAGGTAGCCCACGGTATAGCCCGCAGAAAGAATGGTCTTGCCCAGAAATTCCTCGTCCACGCCGGCCAGAATTTTTAAAAGCGAGCTTTTCCCCGAACCGTTTAAACCGATCACGCCGATTTTTGCCCCGTAAAAATAGGACAGATAGATGTCTTTGAGCACCGGCTTTTTTTCGTAAATTTTGCTGACTCCGATCATGGAGTAAATAACTTTATTTCCTTCATTAGCCATGTAACGATTGATCCTCTCTGAATGTATCTGATCCCTAAATGTAGGGGAAAATATTTTGAATGATAATATTAAAGTTGTCCTGAACCTTATCGTGTCCTTCGATGATGCCCATATGGCCGGGTAAAAGCAACGCAATGTCCAGATCGGATAATGTCACGATGCTCTTTTTGAGCAATGAGCCGTTGCCGCCGGGAAAATCCGTACGGCCGACATTCTGCTGAAATACGACATCACCGCAGAACAGGGCTTTCTTTGCCGGCCAGTAAAGTCCGATGGAGCCGGGTGTGTGGCCGGGGATGGAAATGACTTTGAACACCTGATCGCCCAGTTCAAGGCGGCCGTCTTCCAGTTGCATATTGATCTGCATTTGCGGTACGGTGATGCCGAAAAGGCCGTAGAGTTCGCCGCCGATGCCTTTGAGAAAGTCCATTTCCTTGCGATGCAGGGCAATTTTCACTTTTTCCTGATCAAAAAGCTCGGAACCCTGAAAGTGATCGGGATGCGAATGGGTGTTGATGACGTACCTGATGTCTTTTTTCCTGATGCCGTCATTGGCCATCTGATTGAGCAAATCGGGCAGATAGCGGGTCAGTCCGGGATCAATAATCGCCTGGACGCCGCCGCCGATATAGTAACTGTTGCAGTTGTTGTCAAAATAGTTTGACCACTCGTAAATATAAATATCATCCCGAAACTTCATTGCCAACCCTTTCTTCTTAAAAAACCCTCTCTTTTGCCTTGTTGAACCCCGAAGATTGGGCTCTCCATCCTCAACCTTCCACTTTTTTTCTCAGCCAGTTTTGAATATCATCGGCTGATTTTTCCCAGCCGGCCTCCAGCATGGGCAAGTGTGCAAATTGTTGATATTCCATATAATCAGCCTTCAAAAAATCAGCTAAGTTTTTCTGCATGGAGACCGGAGCCAGTACATCTTTAACGCACCCGATCACCAGTTTCGGACACTTAATTTGCGATGGATAAACAGGAAAACCCTGCGCCACCTGATAGCCGACATACAAAGATTCGGCGACAAACATGTCAAAAACCGTCTGCCGTTCTTCAGGGGCAATATTGTTGAG
>DFZJ01000117.1:2290-2832 GCA_002382045.1 Syntrophaceae bacterium UBA4059 | reverse complement strand
TCAACGCAGTGAAAAGCGAGAAGTCTTTCATTGAGGCAACCGGTTTCTTCCAGGAAGGAGACCGCGCTTTTCCCGAATTTATTCTGAAGCTGGCGCAGTTCCGATTGATTTTCCAGAAGGTGAACACCCAGCATCAGGTGATAATCATCAGCGATTTTCTTCGCGTCCTCAAACAGGGCAGGCGAACACGTGTAAAGCGCGTGAGGTTCAACAATGATGTTAATCAGTGGATCATCCTGCCATTTTTCAGCAAGCATGCGCGTGTAAGCAAGTCCTTCTTCCGGGATTTTGCAACTGGGGGAAGGAAAGTCAAAGAGGACTTCGCCAATCAGGCAGCGCATGCCGGCTTCTTTTGCCGCACGGGCCGTTTCGTCCTCAAAGATATACATATCGCAAAAGGTGGTTGTGCCGGATTTGATCATTTCCGCGCAGGCCAGGAGCGATCCCCAGTAAGCAAGATGCGGATTGACGTTTTTTGCTTCGGCGGGAAAAATGTAATTGTTAAGCCAGTCCATCAGCTCCAGATCATCGGCGATCCCGCG
>DFZJ01000117.1:0-2224 GCA_002382045.1 Syntrophaceae bacterium UBA4059 | reverse complement strand
ATCCATCAGCAGGGCTTTCCCGCCGTAAATTAGAAGGTCAATGTCTTGCATGCTTTTGTCCTTTCGGTAGGATGCTAATGCTTATCACAAAACAAACAGACGCTTCAAGCCACAAAAAAGATATTATTTCCGGCATTGATATAAAAGTACCAAAAGCTACAAATCCTTGACACGCCAAATTAAAAATAATATAAACCGCACGGTTTCTTCCTTGATTCAAACATTGGGCCTGGGTGGCGGAACTGGTAGACGCAAGGGACTTAAAATCCCTCGATCCTTGCGATTGTGTGGGTTCAATTCCCACCCCAGGTACCAAGAATATTAAGGGGTTAGCTGAACAAGCTGCCCCTTATTTTTTTCGTCTATGGCGCCTTGCAGTAGTATTGCAGTAGTTTTATTCTGAATATGTTTTTCAAATTGCGTCATGGCGCATCGGGTGTCAGGCGAATCAACCGTGTTGTATCGCTCGAACATGGACATTCAATTCTTTGCCGACTTTGAAGAAAGGCAATCGCTTTGGTTTTACCGCCGTTTTCACACCAGTCTTGGGGTTTCTTCCCATTTTTTTAACGTATAGCTGAAAAGGATGCGTATGTTCAATGAAAATTTTCTACACTATTTCAGCCTGCCGTTTGACCCAGTCCTTGACATCCTTCAGCAGGTCTTTCCTGAACTCTTCGGGTTCAAGGATGATCATATTGGGTATCCAGGATTTCAGGATGTCGCGGATGGCCTCGAAGTGGCCTACCCGGAAGACGACAACCAGCGAACCGTCCGGCTTTTCTTCCTTGATCTCCTGCGTCGGGAACATCTTGCGCCGCTTGAAATAATGGCTGACCTGGTTGTCGATCAGAACCGTGACCGCCAGATTTGTCTTTTCGGCAAACCAGATATTGGCGCTGCCCTTCAGGACGGAATCCAGATTCTCCGGGATGGATTTGAAGCCGGATTTCAGCAGGCGGATGTCCCTGATATTGTCCAGGGCATAGCGTTTGAGAATACCCGTGGCTGGCTCGTTGCCGATCAGGTACCAGAAGCCGCTGTAATAGACAACCCGGTAAGGTTCCAAATCGACGGCATGAGCTCCCTTTTTCCCCTCATAGCGGAATTTTACCTGCCTTTTTTCCCGGATCGCCTTTACCAGCCGGTTGATGCAGGCTGCGTCCAAAGGAATCGCATCGTCAATCTTCACGAACACCGGCATCCCGGCCGCACAGTCATACAGACGGTCGAGTACATTGTCCGCGGCCTTCTGGAAGGGCTGACCCAGCTGGCCCACGATATTTTTCATGGCCACCATCAGTGCCAGTTCCGCGTCATCAAAGACTTCCAGGTTTTTCACCAGATCACGGCTCAGGCGGTATGTTCCCTTCTTTTCCTCGTGCAAGGGAAAGCCGGATTCTTTCAAAAGCAGCAGATCGCGCTGAATCGTCCGGGGCGTCGTCCGGAAATAATCGGCAAGCCACGCGCTGGGAACCTTCTCTTTCTCCATAAAGATCCGGAGAATCTGTCCCAGCCGTATCATTTTCGACTGTAATTTCTTTTCATGGGCCATGGCTGCCTGTCCTTCCTTCGATCGTTTACCGGCGGAAAGTGATAAATAAGCTGTCGTTTCAAAATAATGCGACTCACGGTTGTCGCTGTTGCATTGAGTTAACAGATAGAAGCAGTTAAAGTCAATGCCAAAGAGGGGGGATAACAATGGAAGAGATCATCAAAGCGGACATCGAAGGGCTGAAATGTATGTCATCCGTATCCCGTAGACGGGCGTACCGGACCAACCCATAACACGGGAGGGCAGAAGAAAATTTATGGAATTAAAAGATCGTTATGCAGTGTTAAAACAAAAAGTCATGGACAGGAAGACTTCTTTTAACAGATTCCTCAACATCCTGGAGAGTGAGACCACCTGGCTCACCTCTCCGGCAAGCACGAGGTTTCATCTGGCAGAGAAACAGGGGCTCCTGAAACATAGTATCGGCGTCACCGAAAACCTCCTGCGTTTCCGGGAATTTCTTGCCCCGGCCATAACCGAAGAAAGCTGTGTCATCGTCGGGCTCTTTCATGATGCGGGGAAACTGGGGATGCCCGGCAATCCGCTCTATCTGCCCAATGATGATGAATGGATGGTAAAAACCCGGGGAATACATTATAAGATCAACCCCGATGTGGTGGCGATGGGGCTGGCTGTTCGCAGTCTTTACCTTGTGGCACAGCACATCCA
>DFZJ01000004.1 GCA_002382045.1 Syntrophaceae bacterium UBA4059 | reverse complement strand
GGAATCTGATGGCTCTGCATGCCGTTCCAGCCGAACACTAAAAGAAGATCGGTATTATTCACGTCCGGTTGATCATGCAGGTACTGTTTGCCGTGTGTGCGCCCGCAGACCCAGAAGGCTCCGGAAAATTCCTGCGCAAGCGCGCTGTACTGATATTGCGAGCCCAGCAGGCGCATCAGTCGCACGCCGAAAGCCGCCTCGAAATGGCAGCCCTGTCCGCCGCCGCCCATGTAGGCGAAAGAGCGGGGGCCGTGCTGGTCGATGATGCTTTTAAGTTTAGCCGCGATTTCGTCGATCGCCTGATCCCAGGAAATGCGCTCAAATTTATCCCCGACCTTTTTCAGAGGATATTTCAGGCGGTCGGCGTTGTGCTGGTGACAGGCGATGTTCATGCCCTTGCGGCAGATATAGCCTTCACTCTTGGCGTTGGTCTTGTCGCCGCGGACTTTGACAATGCGATTATTTTCCACCTCGATTTCCAAGCCGCAGTTCTGCGCGCAGAGGACACAGCCGGTTCTATGAATGGTTCCCATCGCAGCTCCTTTTCTCCGGCTGTCCCGCCGGGTGTTTAATTTGCGTCATCAACCGCGCGGGGCGGAAAGACGCGGGGGGTAAATGTTTTTAAAATATTCTAATAAGAAGTTTCGGAATCCCTGAAAAGGTTCAATACTTTTCACAACCTTCATATGCATGACAGCCCCTTCGAATCCCTGAAAAATGAAACGCGCGGTATCCGCTGTATTCAGATCGGACGGGATGGATTGGTCGCGTTTGGCTTCCTCGAGACAGGATGCCAGCTGCGCGATGAGCGTTTCGATAACACCGGCCAGATGCAAGCGCAGCCGCTCATTGGTACCGGCAAGCTCCAATGAAAGGTTTCCGATCGGACAGCCCCGTGCATTGCCGCTTTTTTGAAAGGCGGCTTCGAAAAAGCCGAATAATTTTTCCAGCCGTTTCAGGGGTGGTATTTTCCCGTCACTCAAGTAGTGGGTGAAAATTTCGCCGATGATCGCGCTGAAATAATCAATAATCGCCAGACCGAAATCTTCTTTACTCTTGAAATAAAAATAAAATGAGCCTTTGGGAATGCCCGCCGCCTGCAGAATCTGCTGAAGGCCGGTGGCATTGAAGCCCTGCGCGTGAATCAGTTCCGCACCCTTGCGGACAATTTCTTCGCGGGTATTGGTTCGCCCCATGACCAACTCTCCTCAATCAGCTTTGCATGACCTTCATGAAAGCGTCCAGCCTTCCTTTTTCCAGAAGGACCTGCGCCCCCATTTCCTTGACCGTCTTAGGAATTGCGGGCAGTTGTTTTCTTTCCTGTAATTCAATCGCATCAACCGGGCATCCTGTCACGCACAGGCCGCAGCCGATGCATTCTTCCGGATGGACCCGGGCAACATCATCTTTCATTTCAATCGCCTTCATCGGGCAGCGCTCATCGGCGCAAATCGAGCAGCCGCTGCAATCTTCACTTTTAACGCGCGCTTCAAAACGGCTGGGTTCAAAGGCGTGAGCATGCTTTAACTGCGTTCTACCCCGCAGAACCGTGCAGCAGCAGGGACAGCAGTTGCAGATCAGAGTAGCGCGGTCGGCGCTGTTATTGCTGGTGTGAACCAGTCCCGCTTTCTCTGCCGTATCGAGCACCTTCATCCCTTCTTCCCTGCTGATCTGACGGGCAAATTTCCTCTCAACAAGAAATTCACCCATTTCACCGAAAATGAGACACATTTCTTTGGGCTTGTCGCATTGGCCCACGCTGACCCGGCACGCGCAGTTGGTCACGGCGATATAATTGGCATCGTTAATGAAATTTTTAACCTCTTCGTAGGGATGGATACGGTCTTGCGCCGGAATCGACTTCTCAACAGCAACGACCCTCATCAGCGGCGTCGGGTTACCGGCAAAGGAATTTCCCAGCGCCTCATGATGATATTCTTCCCAGAGCTCACCCAGCCGTTTGTGCATGGGCGTTCCGCCGCCTTTCATAAAGGGAAATTCAAATACACCGGGAATTGTCGGAACTAAAGCATAGAATGCCTCTCCCGCTTTATTCCGGGATTGAATAATGCCTTTGTCGGCCATGGCTTCCAGATGTTGTTTTGCTTTGCTCTCCGAAGAGCCTGCGGCTTTTGCTATGCTGGACAAGCTTTTGGGTTTAAAGCTCATGTTGACGGCCAGAGCCGCTTCTTCCGGTGTGAAAAGCATATGGAGAATCTCATTAATCGACTTGGCGGCCGGCGCAGTTGACGGATGCGAATCCAGAATTTCTCTTAATCGTTCATAAATATCCATGATTCTTCTCCTTAGCTTTTTGACTTGCCACGTAACATAATAGACCAGTCGTCTACAAGTCAAGGGATTTTTATAATGAATATTTTGCGTGCAGTTCGCGCCGGTCAGGAATGCTGCTGCATCCGCCCATTTGTGTGCTGACCAGACTTGATCGAGATGGGCGTTCTTCCCTGCTTCAAAGGGGTTTTGGGTTGCTTCCGATCCAGGGAAGGCGCTAAAATCTTCTGCCGANNTAAAAAGACGCTGAATAGTTACATTTTATTCATTGAAGATTATGACTAGATAGTGTAGAAGCACCGGGCGTGGGCAATTAGCTCAGATGGATAGAGCGCTGGCCTCCGAAGCCATAGGCCGAGAGTTCGAGTCTCTCATTGCCCACCAAGCCATCATCCGATAGGATTTAATGCTGCAGAAAAAACCCGCTTAAAAGGCGGGTTTTTTCTGCCGATGCCTTCCCGACACCCAGGACGATGACCTGCCGGATCAACCTCACGTACGGCATCGAGGTAAATGTTTTTCAGGGCATCCACAGGGTTCACTGTATTCCTTTTCTCTAAGACGTTCTACTGTCATTACTCTGCATTGGTCTGGAATTTCAAGGATAAAGATGATAAATTGACGCCAGTGTTGACTAAAATGCGGGGTTGTAATAAAAGTTCGAGATGTCATAGCATACACTGAATAGGTAACCATAAAAGATTCAAGGCGGAAAGGAGAACACCATAAATGGCGGACACGGATGGAATTAAAGAAGCTAAAACATTTTATACCGATATACCGCAGAAAACGGAGGGATTTTTCCTCAAAGGTTCAAATTCCATGGATTGGGGGATGAAAAACAGGCTGGCGCGGATTTTCAATCCCGTCTCCGGCCGAACGGTTATGCTGGCCATTGATCACGGTTATTTCCAGGGGCCCACCACCGGTCTGGAACGGGTGGATATCAACATCCTTCCACTGGTTCCTTACGCGGACACCCTGATGCTGACCCGGGGAATTCTCCGCAGTGTTGTGCCGCCTTCCACTTCTCAATCCATTGTGCTGCGGGTTTCCGGAGGCGCCAGCATTCTTAAAGAACTGTCCAATGAAGATATCGCTGTTGATATTGAAGAATCCATCCGCTTAAATGTCTGTGCCATGGCGGTCCAGGTATTTATCGGCGGTGAATTCGAAAGGCAGTCGATCATCAATATGACCAAAATGGTTGATATCGGCAACCGTTACGGTATTCCGACGCTCGCGGTAACCGCGGTAGGCAAGGATATGGCGCGCGACGCCAAATACTTCCGGCTGGCCTGTCGGATATGCGCGGAGCTTGGCGCTCACTATATCAAGACCTATTATGTGGATGAAGATTTTGAAACGGTTACCGCATCCTGCCCCGTGCCGATTGTCATGGCCGGCGGCAAGAAAATACCGGAGCTGGACGCTCTGACGATGGCCTATAACGCGGTCCAGAGAGGCGCCGCCGGTGTTGATATGGGACGCAACATCTTCCAGTCGGATGCGCCGGTTGCCATGATTAAGGCCGTGCGGGCCGTCGTCCATGACAACAAAACGCCGGCCGCAGCCTTTGATCTTTATCATGCATTGAAGGACAAATGAAAGTTTCCTGCTGGTATAATAATAAAGACATCCGGATCGAAGAAATCGCGACGCCTGCCCCCGGGCCGAAAGAGATGCTGGTCAAGGTCATGTCCTGCGGCATCTGCGGGAGTGATGTCGTCGAATGGTACCGGCTCCCGCGAGCCCCGCTGGTGCAGGGGCATGAAATAGGCGGGCAGGTTGTCTCCGTCGGGACTGACGTAAAAAAATATCACCCAGGCGACCGGGTTTTTATCGCTCCGAAAGTCCCCTGCGGAAAGTGTTCTTATTGTCTGAACGGTCACCATCCGCAATGCACGGAAATAAAAGAACGGCTGCCCGGCGGCTTTGCCGAATATATCCTGGTCCCGGAGATTCTTGTGGAACGCGGGACCTATCTCCTGCCTGAAAAAATTACCTGCGATCAAAGCACATTCATTGAACCCCTGGCCTGCGTCGTTCGGGCGCAGCGGCTGGCCCGTGTCAAAAAGGGTCAGTCTGTATTGATCATCGGGTGCGGAATGGCCGGACTGCTTCATGTGAAACTGGCCAGGGCAAAAGGATGTAAAGTCATAGCCGCCGATATCAACAAGACAAAACTGGAATTTGCCTCGCGCTTGGGGGCCGATAGCGCCATCGACGCGACGAATAATTTCTCAGAACGGCTGGTTGCGGAAAATGGCCAAAAGGCCGATGTCGTATTTTTATGCGCCGCGGCTGATTCCGCCGTGGAACAGGCATGGAAGTGCATCGATAAAGGGGGCATGATTGTCCTGTTTGCTGTTCCCGCACCGGATAAAAAGGTTGTCGTTCCGATCAATGATTTCTGGATGAAAGAAATTACTATTCTGACGTCCTACTACTGCGGCCCCCCGGACATTACCGAAGCAATGAACTTGCTGGAATCCGGCAGAATCACAGTGGATGATCTGGTCACCCACCGTCTTCGTTTAACCGACATTGCCAAAGGTTTTCAACTGGTATCGGAAGGCAGGGAATCCATCAAAGTCATCATTAAGCCGCATGAATAAACAATTAACATAATCCTTGATTTTCAAACAAGCCTGGTATAGAAGGCATCAACGCAATTTTATATGGACTCCCCTTGCTCCTGAAATTCATCAGGGGCTTTAGAGCCGAAAGGAGAAAATTTTGAAAAGATACGAAGTTATCGCTATTGTCAAAACGGATTTGACGGAAGAAGATATCGCCGCCATCATGGATAAATCTTCCAGCATCATCACCGAACGCAAAGGGGTCATCGCCAAAGCTGAAAAATGGGGCAAACGGCGCCTGGCCTACGAAATCAAAAAACAAAAAGACGGATTTTATTTTTTCATCGACTATGCCGGTGACGGTTCCATCGTGGCCGAAATGGAAAGAAATTTTAAAATTGACGATCGGGTTTTAAAATTCATGACCGTCACCAAAGAAGGCGCCGTCACCCGCGAAGGCATGGAGGCGGAAGTCGCCGTAGCCGAAGTGAAGCGCACGCAGATACGCATCGAAACGGCTGATAACGCGTCGGCTAACAGAGATGAAAAGCCCGCAGGCGACACAAGACAGGGCAGGCCGACATTCAGAAAAGCAATCACACGCGAAGACAGCACAACGAAAGGAGAATAACCATGGCTATACAAAACGGCGAAAGACCATCCCGTCCGCCCCAGAAGAAATTTTTTCACAGAAAGAAATTCTGCCGCTTCTGCACGGACTCTAATATTAAGATTGATTATAAAAACCCGATGATTCTCAATAATTTTGTTACGGAACGCGGTAAGATCATGCCCAGAAGAATTACAGGCAATTGCGCCGGACACCAAAGAGAACTGACTGTCGCGATCAAACGCGCCCGCACCATCGCCATCATGCCCTTTGTCACGGCGGAAGGCCGGTAAAAACCATTTTGCAACCGCCGGCCGGTTTTATTCATATCGATTGGAACCGGCCGGTGTTAATTTTATCCGCAGGCCTTTACTGATTTTTTTTAATCGCATTACCCATTTTCAGCGCAGGTTATTATTCTTGGTAAAATTGAATTTATTATCCCCTCATAGCCCGTTTTTCCGGCTGTTATTGATCGTTGTATTGTTTTCAACAGCCTCTCTGATTCCTTTCATCGGTCTGGTGTTTCTCATGACCCTGCCGATGGTTTTGTTTGTCCTGTCCATTTTTAACGATCAGACCAAAACACTGATTGCTTATCTTACCGCGCTTTTCGCCATCATGATCGTTTTATCTTTCTTTAGGCATGCCGTTATTCCAGTATTTGCCCTGGCGGCCATGGGACTGGCCGGTATGATGATGGCCCGGATAACCCGGAAAAACTATCCCATAGATCTCATTGTGCTCCTTCCCTCTTTGGCAATTCTGGGCGGGGTTGTGTTTTATTTTGTTTACGGGGGGATGCAACTTTCCATCAGCCCCTTACAGTTGCTCGAAAAGCATATTACGGAAGCGGTTGAATTAAATATACAGTTCTATGGCCGATTGCCTTTAAGTCCCGAAGAAATCAGTGCAATTACAGACAGCAAGCCTGCGGTCATTCAAATGTTCACCCGGATTTTCCCTGCCCTTTGTGTCATTGCGGTATTATTCACAACCTGGATCAATGTTCTTATGGGAAATAAACTGCTGCACCGACACGGAATTGACCTGCCCAATCTTTCGACGCTTTCCGAATGGCGGGCGCCGCATTGGCTGGTCTGGATTTTTATTGCCGGCGGCGGTCTTGGCTTTGTCCCTCAAACAGTTGTCCGTTATGTCGGTATTAACCTGTTTATCGTTGCCTCTTTCATTTATCTTCTGCAAGGCCTTGCTATTGTTAGCTTCTTCTTTAACAATAAAAACATCTCGATGTTTTTCCGCTGGTTTTTCTATTTTTTAATTGCGATTCAGCAAATGCTTATGATAGCAATAGCAGCAGTGGGATTCTTCGACATCTGGATTGATTTTCGTAAATATTTCCAAAAAGACCAGAAAACTGATTAATTTTATCTATCATTCAATGTTAACAGGAGGTTTTCTATGAAGGTTATTTTAAAACAAAACGTGCCTTCCCTGGGCAAGGCCGGAGATTTGGTTAAAGTCAACGACGGTTACGCCCGTAATTTGCTCATTCCCAAGGGTCTGGCCGTCGAGGCAGATGATAGTAATATTAAAGTCTTCGAATTGGAAAAGAAGAATGTTCTGCAAAAAGCACAAAAAGAAAAGGCCGTTGCGCAGGATCTGGCGGCCCGACTGTCGCAGGTGACACTGACCTTGTCGCGCAAAGTTGGTGATCAGCATAAGATTTTCGGTTCCGTCACCTCCAAGGATATCGAAACCGCACTGAAAGAAAAGGGTTTTGCCATCGACCGCAAAATGATTGTGCATGATGAACAGATCAAACACTTAGGCGAATTTAAAGTCAAAATCAAACTGCATTCGGGCATCGAAGCAGAACTGAAAGTGAATGTGGTCGGCGAGGAATCATGAAAGATATCGATCCATCTCTTTATAAACTCCCGCCGCAGAATACCGACGCCGAGCAGTCTATTCTAGGCAGTATTCTGTTGGAAAACAGTTCGATCAACGCCGCATTGGAAATTATCAATAAAGGTGATTTTTACAGCGAATCTCACCGCAAAATTTTCTCCGTGATTGTGGAACTGTCCGAGAAAAACGAGCCCGTTGATCTCATCACGCTCAGTAATGCGCTTAAAGACAGGAACATCCTGGATGCCGTAGGCGGCGTCGCTTATCTGGCATCGTTGGTGGATAATGTTCCATCGGCTGCCAATGTCGCCAATTACGCAAAAATTGTCAAAGAAAAAGCCATTTTACGCGGTCTGATCGGATCAGCCACCGAGATCATCACCAGCTGCTATGAAACAGGCGCTGATGTTGATCAGGTGCTGGATAAAGCGGAACACCGTATTTTTGAAATTTCCGAAAATAAAGTCCGGCCCTCATTTTATCCCATTAAAGACATTGTGAAGGAAAGCTTTCGTGCGATCGAAGATCTCTTCACCCGGAAGGAACTCATCACCGGCGTGGCCACCGGATTTGATAAATTCGATGATATGACCTCCGGATTACAGAATTCCGACCTGATCATCATCGCCGGACGCCCCAGCATGGGCAAAACCGCATTTGCGCTCAATATTGCGCAATTTGCTTCCCTGGAAACGCAAACACCCGTGGCTATTTTTTCTCTCGAAATGTCCAAGGAGCAACTGGCTTTCAGAATGCTTGCGTCCGAAGCCAAGGTTGATTCACAGCGGCTGCGCAAGGGATTCCTGGGGGAAACCGACTGGCCGAAACTGACCACCGCAGCGGGAAGACTATCGGAGGCGCCACTTTTTATCGACGATACACCCGCCATTACCGTTCTGGAAATGAAAGCAAAGTCCAGACGATTGAAAGCCGATCAGGGTCTGGGGTTAATTGTTGTGGACTATATTCAGTTGATGCGGGGCGGCGGCTACACCAACTCGCGTGAACAGGAAATATCGGAAATCAGTCGGTCGCTCAAAGCACTGGCCAAGGAACTCAAAGTGCCGGTCATCGCCCTGTCTCAGCTCAACCGGAAGGTGGAAGACAGGAACGACCGCCGCCCGCAGATGGCGGATTTGCGGGAATCAGGCGCCATTGAGCAGGACGCGGACGTCATTGCCTTTATTTACCGGGACGAAGTTTATAACAAGTCCGATGAAAATCCAAATAAAGGCATTGCCGAAATCATCATCGGCAAACAGAGAAACGGTCCCACCGGATCCGTCAGGCTGGCCTTTCTGGACAAGTTCACCACCTTTGAAAATCTGGCGCGTCCGGATGGCCATGCACAGTAAT
>DFZJ01000212.1:1682-4421 GCA_002382045.1 Syntrophaceae bacterium UBA4059 | reverse complement strand
TCAGCTTGGAGCATTGCCTTCTATCACCGATCAGATTGTATCCGGAAAAAAATATTATCAACCGTCCGCATCTAAATTTATCGCTTATTTCCAGACCTTTACCAATACTTACGCGCCGGTGGACCAACTGCGGTCGCTCTATGATGAAGCACTGGCCGAGCAGGACGTGATCGGTCTCTCCATCGGCACAAGGCCGGATTGTCTCGGACCGGATGTCATTGAGCTTTTGAGCGGATACGCGAAAAAACATCACATTTGGGTGGAACTGGGTTTGCAGTCGGTTCACGACAAAACCCTGCAAGTCATCAACCGGGGACATAATTATCAGCAATTTCTGGATGCGGTGAGTGCCCTTGCCAGACGTGGCCTGAACATTTGTGTCCATATTATTATCGGCCTGCCGGGGGAAAGTGACGAAGATGTGCTCCTGACAGCAAAGACCCTGGCTTCCCTGCCGATAAACGGCATTAAAATTCATTCGCTTCTGGCGCTTGCAGGCACCCGTCTGGGCGACCTGTACAAGCAAGGTTCCATCCCCATGATCACAAAGGAAAAGTATGTATCTCTGACGGCTGATGTGCTGGAACTTTTACCGCCGGAAATGGTTATTCAGCGCCTGACTGCCGACGGCTACCGGGATATTTTTCTGGCTCCCGCATGGGCGGGCAACAAACTGGATGTGCTTAATTCTATTAACAAAGAACTGGAGACAAGAGACAGCTACCAAGGTATGCGCGACAAATCAACGTAGTTGGATGTTATACTTTCATTAAAAATGTCGTGGCTCAGAATGAGCACAGGGCGCAAGCCTGCCTGTTCATGACCTCTCGCGGGATTCAAATCCGCCCACCGAATTTCACCTCTCAATAGTCTGGCCATTGGCTTACATCCTCAACTAATCCTTCTTCCGCCATCGCTTTTTCAAATTTCGGATCTAGTTTTGCGCATTCCAGAGATAGCCGACTGCGCTTCATTCTGGCGAGCAGCTTGCATCTCCTTTGATCATGATGAAATTGATTTGCCGGCCGGTGATGCCGCCTGAGCCCCGGTGGGAAAAGAAAGCCTCCTGATGGCAGGCGGTGCAAACGTCTGCCGCTTCAATGTTGGCGGCCGTAAGGCCGCAATTGAGCAACTGCCTTCGGTTGGCTTCCACCAGATCCAGCATCCATCTGTCCTTCCGCTTTCCCGGAAATAAAAATAATTCCGAGTCTCTTTGTTTGCAAAAAGCATCCGCTGCGGCCGCATCCACTTCATAACAGCAACAGCCGATGGACGGGCCGATGGCGGCAAGCATTTCGGCAGGCTTTGAACCATATTGATTTTGCATCAGACGGACGACTTTGGCAGTGATGCCCAGAGCGGACCCGCGCCAGCCCGCGTGAACGGCGGCAATAGTTTTTTTAACCGGATCGACGATAAAGACCGGAACGCAATCCGCCGTTTTGATGCAAATGGCCAGATTGGTCCGGTTGGTCACGATCGCATCATAATTCAGTGCTTCGTGTGACGAATAATAATCCCCATGAGGCTTAATGACGAAAATATTGTCGCCGTGCACCTGATTGAGAACCAGAAAATTTTCCGTAGGGATCTGAAAAGCGGATGCCAGCTTATCCCAATTTTGCAGAACGTGAAATTCCTCGTCGCCTTCCCGGAAACTCATATTCAGGCTTTTGTAATCATTCCTGGAAACACCGCCGATTCTTGTGCAGAAAGCGTGAACCAGGAAATCACAATCGCTAAGCTTGGGCGAGTGCAGGTATCCGATGGTGTTTTTTTTCGCGAGTGTAAACATGGCAGTTATTTTAATTGATCCTTCCAGTTCTGTAAACCGGTATTTCCGGCAGGCGAGGGTGCGGCTGCCCGAAACAGCCCGCATAGTTTTTCCATATCCGTAGGAATTGGCGCTGTAAAGACGACTCTTTCGCCACTATGCGGATGGATGAAGGAAAGCTGTGCAGCATGGAGCGCCTGACGTTCTAAAGATTTAATCCCCGCTTTTAATTCTGCGTTTTTAACGGTTTGCAATTTAGAAGCGTTGCCGTAAACAGAATCCCCGATGACCGGGTAGCCCCGCTCCGACAGATGAACGCGGATCTGATGTGTCCGGCCGGTTTTGATTTCCACATCCAGCAGGGTTGCCGTGCCGTAACGCTCGCGCACTTTCCAGAGGGTGAGTGCGTCCTTGCCGTGCCGGCTTTTCGTGGACATTTTTTTGCGGTCCACCGGATGGCGTCCCACGGGCAGAACAATTTCGCCGCTTGCGCCTTTGACGTCGCCCCAGACCAGCGCGATATATTTTTTATGGACGTCGTGTTTTTCAAACTGCACGGAAAGCTTGCGGTGCGCCTCATCAAATTTGGCGGCAACAATCAATCCGGAAGTTTCTTTATCCAGCCGGTGCACAATGCCCGGCCTCAGCACACCGCCGATACCGGAGAGATCATGACAGTGAAAAAGTAGCGCGTTGACCAGCGTTTGATCCGGATTACCCGGCGCGGGATGCACCACCATGCCTGCGGGTTTGTTGATGACAATAATGGCTGCGTCTTCATAAACAACCTCTAAAGGGATATCCTGCGGAATCGCAACGGCATCGATTGCCGGTTCCAGGTGAAGCTCTACAACATCACCGGCCTTCAGGTGCTGGCTGACTTTAGGCTCTTTTCCGTTGACCAGAACGTCGCCTTCTTCGATGGCATTTTTAATCTGTGATCGTGAAAAAGAATCGTCGGTCTG
>DFZJ01000212.1:0-1634 GCA_002382045.1 Syntrophaceae bacterium UBA4059 | reverse complement strand
GCTGTCCCTTCGCTTTACTCAGGGTTTCGGCTCACCGCAATGACCTTGTGGATGTTCTTCATGTTGGACTCAGCAAACTAACACAGCCAGGCTTATAATTCCCCAGTTTTCCTAAGATTGTATGTGCCGCAGGCCATCAATGATAAAGCCAAACTCTTCTTCAGCCACGGTGCGCAAATCCAGAAGGATTTCGCTTTCATTAACCCGGACAATGATCGGCACTGCCGCCTGACGAAGTTTTGCTTCCATCCGGCTGGCCGTCATGTTTGCGGATTTTACCGCGACAACTGCCGTGGGAATATCCTGCGTCGGGAGCGATCCGCCACCGGCGGCTGCTACATCTTCACGTAGTTCAAAGGTCAGACCGGGAATATTCACTTTTTTGAGCTTATTAATTAGTTTGCGTGCCCGTTTTTTGACATCGGCCTGAGGCTCCGTCAGGGCTTTAAGCGATCTTAATGTTCGGGGGGCGGCCTCTGGGGCGAGATAGTGCATCAATGTTGCTTCCAGCGCCGCCAGTGTGAATTTGTCGATCCTCAGCGCACGGTTGAGGGGATTTTTTTTGATCTTGGCGATGATGTCTTTCTTGCCGACAATGATGCCCGCCTGCGGGCCGCCCAGAAGCTTGTCGCCGCTGAAGGTCACCACATCGACATCCGTGGCCAGCACTTCGCGCACGGTTGGTTCATGTTGCAGGCCGTAAGCCGCAAGATCAATCAGGCAGCCGCTGCCCAGATCGTCGAAAACGGGAATGCCGTTCTGTTTTCCCAGCGCAACAAGGGGTATCAGGTCTGCCTCTTCGGTAAAGCCGACAATCCGGTAATTGCTGGTGTGAACTTTCAGGATGACGCCGGTATCGGGGCCGATGGCTTTTTCATAATCGGCAAGGCGTGTGCGGTTGGTGGTGCCGACTTCGCGCAGGATGGAATTGCTTTTGGTCATGACGTCCGGAATGCGAAATTCGCCGCCGATTTCAATGAGCTCACCGCGCGAGACAATTGCTTCCTTGCGGTCGGCCAGTGTATTGAGGGTCAGTAACACGGCTGCCGCGTTGTTGTTGACGATCAGGGCATCTTCGGCCCCGGTGAGCGTACAAAGCAACCGGGTCACGTGGTCGTAACGCAGGCCGCGTTCGCCGCGATTCAGATCAAATTCCAGATTGGAATAGCCCCTGCCTACTTCCATAATTCTATCCAGGGCTTCCGGGCACAGAGGCGCGCGTCCCAGATTGGTATGCAGGATGACGCCGGTGGCGTTGACGAGACGCTTCAGTTTGTAACGATACAGGTCATCGATGACCATCTCCACATTGCGGGCGGCGGAGGCGGCGTCAGAAGCAACTGCCGGCAATGACTTATTATCAGCGGTCAGGATTTTATCCCGGAGTTTCTGCACGACGTCACGGCAAACCTCACGGACAATTTCGCGTGACGCTTTTTCATGAATGCCATTTTTTTCCAGAAGCCCGATGACTTCGTCGATTTTCGGAAGGCCCCGCAGCATTTCTTTTCTTTTGTCATCCATCACTCGCTCCAAATTTCAGTCAGTTAGATCAAGCCGGCCTGCTTACGACAGTAATCGCGGAAATTGTTGACCGCGATGAAAAATTCCCGCATCATCATCACCCACAGATA
>DFZJ01000192.1 GCA_002382045.1 Syntrophaceae bacterium UBA4059 | reverse complement strand
TTCAAGGGAATCAGCCCCATCACACCCGCAATATTAATAAACGCCTGCATGGCAATCAGCATGGTCAGGCCGGCGGCCAGCAGCGTTCCGAAAAGATCCGGCGCGCGAAACGCGATCATGAAACCGCGCAGCAGGAAGAAAGTGAACATGACGATGACAATCGCCACGCCGATAAAGCCGCTTTCTTCCGCAATGACCGCCAGAATAAAATCCGTGTGCGGTTCCGGCAGATAAAATAATTTCTGCATGCCGTCGCCGATGCCCGTCCCTGTTACGCCGCCCGATCCAAAGGAAATCAGCGACTGGATAAGCTGGAAGCCGGTATTGTCCGCATCTTTCCAGGGATCCAAAAACGCCGTCAGACGCGCCATCCGGTAGCCTTTGTGCATGATCAGCCAGATCCCCACGGGGATGAAGGCCGCGCCCAGAAACATCAGATGGGTGATCCGGGAACCGGCCAGAGACAGCATCAGCAGCAGAATCGACGCGATAATGACGACGGTGCCGAAATCCGGCTGGAGAATGATTAAGCCCATGATGACCGCCGTCACCGACAGGGGAATCAGAACACCCCGGCTGAATTTTTTGAGATGATGCACNNCCGCCCCTTTTAAGCCCGACGTGCGGGATAAACAGCAGCAGCAGTAAAACAACGGAGATAATGACACCGGGATAAGCCACCTTCTTTAATTGCTCATAAGGAATCTTGGTCATGACAATCATGATGATCAAACCGGCAAAAACAAAAAACAAATGTTTCTTGAGAAAAAATTGTCCGTCCTTGAATTTTTCCATAGCCAGAATGGAACTTGATGAATAAATCATCGCCGTGCCCACCGTCACCAGAATTAAGGTGACCAGCAGCAATATAATATCCGGCGTATTGATTTCTTTTTTCCCGGCAGCTTCCATTTAAAGATTCCCGACCACTTTTTTAAAGTAATTTCCCCGTTCCTGGTAATTGGCAAACTCATCAAAGCTTGCGCACCCCGGTGATAAAAGGACAATGTCCCCGGGCTTTGCGTCGCGAGCGGCCCGGAGAATAGCCGCTTGCAGCGTCGGCTCCTTGCTCATCGGCGCCAGTTTACCCAACTGGGGTTCAATGCGGTCGCGCGCCTCGCCAAACAAGACAACCTGTTTTGTTTTCGCAGACAGCAGCGGTTGCAGCGCCGCAAAATTCCCGTCTTTATCCCGGCCTCCCAAAAGCAAAACAACCGGCGTGTCAAAGGTCTGAAGCGCGCGGACAACGGCATCCACATTGGTTCCCTTGGAGTCATCGTAATACTTAACCGAATGCTTTTCCCCGGCAAATTCAATGCGGTGCGGCAAACCGCGAAAGGCGGACACAGCCTCCATAATACTCTGCTGGGAACAGCCGCAAAAACGCGCTGCAGCGGCGGCCGCCATGACGTTTTCCACGTTATGCAACCCGGGAAGCGAAATCATGCTCAAAGGATAACGCTCTTCGGAACCGTCCGTTTTGCGGTAAATAATAAAATCATCCTGTAAAAATATCCCCGCCTTCAGTTTTTGCTTTGAACTGAAAGGGATAACGTGCGCCCGGATCGACGAGGCCAGTCCATGTTGCGCTTCATCGTCAGCGTTGAGAATCGCCAGATCATTTTCCTGCTGATGTTCAAATACGCCGGTCTTGACACGCCGGTATTCCTCAAACGATCCGTGGTAATTGACATGATCGCAGGTGATATTCAGCAGCATGGCGGCGCGTGGCCGGAATGTCCGGATCCACTGAAGCTGGAAACTGCTGATTTCAGCGACAATGAAATCATCGGTCTGCGGGGTTCCGGTATATTCAATTAAAGGATTGCCGATATTCCCGCCAACAAACACCTTCTTTCCGGCCTGCGCCAGAATTTTTCCCAGCAATGTCGTGGTGGTGGTTTTGCCGTTGGTGCCGGTTACGGCAATAATCGGCACTTTGATAAAACGATAAGCCAGCTCGATCTCGCTGATGATCGGAATCTTCTTTTTTTGCGCCGCCGCTAAAATATCATGGCAGGGGGGGATCCCCGGCGACGGCACAACCCAATCGACGCCGTCAAGGGCCGATGCATCATAACGGCCGACGGTCAGCCACGGTTCGGAGGCCAGGCCGTCAAACGCATCTCCCCACTGATCCTGCGGTTTTTCGTCAACGGCCACAACCGTTGCCTGCCTGCTGCCCAGAAACGCTGCGACGGCAATTCCCGTTTTACCCATGCCGATAACGGCTATTTTCTTTCCTGAAAAGTTCATACTTTCTCTATCGCAACTTCAAGGTCATGATGGCCACCAGCGCCAGCAGGATCGATATAATCCAGAACCGGACAATCACCTTCGGCTCCGCCCAGCCCTTGAGTTCAAAATGATGATGAATCGGCGCCATCCGGAAAATCCTTTTGCCGCCCGTCAGCTTAAAGTAGCCGACCTGGAAAATAACGGAAAATGTTTCCATGACAAACACACCGCCGACAATTGCCAGCAGGATTTCCTGTTTGGTGATAACGGCTACCGTGCCCAGCGCGCCGCCCATCGACAAGGACCCGACATCCCCCATGAATATTTCCGCCGGATAGGAATTAAACCATAAGAAGCCCAGCGCCGCGCCCATCAAAGCTCCGCAGAAGACCGACAACTCTCCGGCGCCGGGCACATACGGAATTTGCAGATAACCGGCCACTTTCACGTTACCGGCAAAATAGGCAAACATTAAATACGTGGCAAAACAGATGATCGCGGGTCCCGTCGCCAGACCGTCGAGGCCGTCTGTCAGATTCACGGCGTTGGCCGCGCCGACGATAATAAAAATGCAAAGCAGAATGTATCCCCAGCCGATATTGGGTAAAACCGTCTTGAAAAACGGAATCGTGATCTGCGTATTGAATCCGGGCTTGAAATACAAAATCAAACCGACAAACAGCGCAATGACAATCTCGGCGGCAAGCCTCGTTTTTCCGGAGACACCGCGGGAGCTTTTACCGGCCAGTTTCCGGTAATCATCCACAAAACCGATCAGACCAAAGCCGATCGTTACCAGCAACGTAAGCCAGATATACCCCACGGCCAGATTGGCCCAGAGGATCGTGGAAATAACGACGGCGAAAATAATGAGGATCCCCCCCATCGTGGGCGTCCCCTTTTTTACCAGATGCGTTTGGGGCCCGTCTTCGCGGATCTGCTGATCAATCTGCATGTCCTGCAGCGTGCGAATCAGCCAGCGCCCCAGCGCCAGGCAAATCAGCAAAGCCGTAATCGAAGCAAAAATCGTCCGGAACGTGATATAACGAAACACGTTAAAGAATGAAAATGCCGTATGAAAAGGATATAAAAACTCATAAATCATTTTTCTTCTCCCTGCCTGCCTTCGGCTCCGGCATCGCCCACATCCTCACGGATTCGGGCAACCATCCTGTCCATCTTCATCCGGCGGGATCCTTTGACTAAAATCCAATCGCCTTTGCGTAACTGTTTTCTTAAAGAAGACAGGGCTTCTTCATCATCTTTTAAAAACACAACTTGTTCTTTTGCCAGTCCGCCCGCAAGCGCGCCCGCCGCTGTCGCGTCGGCAAAATCTCCCTGAAGAAAAGCAGCCGTCACGCCGATGGTCGCGAGCAGCATCCCAACCCGCCGATGCATCTCGGGCGCTGAGTCGCCCAATTCCAGCATATCGCCCAGAAACACAAAAGCGTTGTGCCCATTCTTTAAATCCTTCAGCGTCAACAGAGCTTCCCGCACGGATGCGGGATTGGCATTATAGGCATCATTAATTAAATACGCGCCGTTTTGCAGCTTGAATATTTCCATGCGTCCGCTGACCGCATGGAATGCAGTCAGGCCGCGCCGAATCGAATCGGCGCTGATGCCGCAGGCCAGGGCCGTCGCTGCGGCAGCCATCGCATTATAGATATTGTGGAGGCCGGCAACTTTCATGTCCACCTTATGGACACAACCGAAGGCAAGCAGATTAAAGCTCATGCCTCTGGCGCCGTTTTTCCTGATATCGCTCACGCTGACATCGGCGCCCGCGCCCATACTGAATGTGACCCGGCGGCCGGACCATCGTCTGGCCGCATGACCCACCGCATCGTCATCAAGATTAACAACCGCAATGCCTGACGGATCCATATAAAAAAACAAATCCCCTTTTTCTTCACGCACAGCCTCCACCGTACCGAATCCCGCCAGGTGCGCGGGTCCGACGTTGGTAATGAGGCCGATGGACGGGGCGGCAATTTGCGTCAGTCTTTTGATTTCGCCGCGCGTATTGGTTCCCATTTCCAGAACGGCAATTTCATGCCGGGAGGTCATGCGAAAAATGGTTTGCGGCAATCCGATCAGATTGTTTAAATTTCCCTCCGTCTTGAGAACTTTTCTTTCCTGCTCCAAAATGCCCGACAGCATTTCCTTGGTGGTCGTCTTGCCTGAAGAACCGGTCAGCCCGATCACGGGAACGGAAAAACGTTTGCGGTGCGCGTGAGCCAGATCGCCCAGCGCCCGAAGCGTGTCCTTCACTTCAATGATCCCGGCACACGCCTTGAGCGCGTCGAGATTGATTCTGCGGACATCGGACACCACGACACATGACGCGCCGTCGTCCACGGCTTTCTGCACAAAGGCATGGCCGTCAAAATTTTCGCCCTGAAGAGCGATAAAAAGATTGTCCCTGGATACTTTTCGAGAATCCGTGGAAACGCCGTAAACCTTGGTTTCCCTGTTACCGGCCATCAGGCGGCCAGCCGTTGCGGCCAGGATCTCGGCCACGGAAAACACCGCCAGAGATTCCTTAGACCGCGCCCGCAGGGCCTCTGCCGCAATCACACGATCATCAAACGGAATCTTTTGCTCTCCCAGAATCTGATAATCTTCATGTCCTTTACCCGCTATCAAAACAATATCTTCAACCCCGGCTAATTTAATCGCGGCATGAATAGCTGTCTTCCGGTCGGCAATCACCGTGTAAGCGTGCCTGCCCTCCGTAAATGCCACCTGGCAAGACGGCATTTCTCTTATTTTTTGCCGGTCGATCCCCGCCACAATCTCACCAATAATCGCATCCGGCTCTTCCTTACGCGGATTGTCGGACGTAACAATCGTCAAATCGCTGTATTGTGTTGCCGTTTCGCCCATCAGCGGTCTCTTGGCGCGATCCCGATTACCCCCGCAGCCGAAAACAGTCAATATTCTTTTTTGCTTTAATTGATCTAAATTGATCAGCACCTGTTTCAAGGCATCCGGCTTGTGGGCGTAATCAACAAAAACATGAATGCCGGTAGAGGTTTCCACCTTTTCCAGACGCCCCGGAACCGAGGATAAATTTTTAATCCCCGCTGCAATCGCCTGCGGGGCCACGCCCAGAACAGACGCAGTGGCGGAGGCGGCCAGAATGTTGGACAGATTGAATCTGCCGATCAGTCCGGAATCTGCGGTCAGTTTTTTCCCGGCCAGGACAATATCGGCCCGGATACCCGAAAGCGTGATGGCCTCGCCGCAAGCGGTCACACCGCCGATCTTTTCCAGTCCATAAGACAAAACGGGAATCCGGATTTCGTCACAAAGCCTTTGCCCCCAAGGATCGTCCGTATTGATGACGGCTTTTTGCGGTTGCTTTTTTTTGCTTTGCGGCAAGATCTCGGTGAAAAATCTTTTTTTAGCCCGGAAATAGTCTTCCATATCTTTATGGTAATCCAGATGTTCGGGACTGAGATTGGTGAAAACGCCCAGATCAAAGTCGCAATCATCAACTCTTCTTAAATCCAGCGCATGCGACGATACTTCGGCGATGACATGCGTCACGCCGGCGCTGGCCATCTCGCTCATAATTTTTTGCATCTCAAAAGATTCCGGCGTGGTGTTCGGCGCGGGAATGGCCTTGCCGCCGTAACGGTAATTCACCGTTCCCAAAACACCGCAGCGAAAACCGGCGATCGTCAAAATCGATTCCAGCAGATAGGAGATGGTGGTCTTCCCGCTGGTTCCCGTAATGCCGATGAGCGTCAGCCCGGAAGACGGATCTCCGAAAAAGTTTTTCGCGAGCATCCCCAGCGCGCGGCGGCTGTCGGACACCGGGATGGCGATGATGCCGTCCGGAACGCTGATATTTTTCTGATGGACAATGAAACGCGCTCCCCGTTCAAGGGCCCGACCGATAAAATCGTGGCCGTCATGGACCAATCCTGGAATTGCGACAAACAGCGAGTCCGGTTTGCATTGATCCGCGGCATAGCAGACGGATGAGACATCGCCACAAAACAAAGTTTTGTCCGCGATTGTTTCTATTCCATTGAGTAATTGCCGCAGTTCCATCACGCCTCAGTTTTTCATCTCGAATACGATTTTACACACACGATCATCACCGATAACCGAACCCGGTGAGGGCGCCTGGCTCACTGCCCAGCCATTGCCTGACACCTGCAGTTCAATCGATCGGGATTTTGCCCGCTTCAATGCTTCCCGAATGGTCAGCCCTGCAAAGTCCGGCATGCTGGCGTCGTCATCCATTCCCGCTGCTGTGATGCTCTCGGCCAGCGACTTGTCCGCCTCAACCCATTGCAGATTGTTTGGCTGCAGCGGTTCAAATACCGGGGTTTCCCGGATGTTCGTCTTAAAACAGTTGAGAATCTGTTCGCCGATATTTTTAAAAACCGGCGCGGCGGCCACACCGCCCCACTTGTCGCGCTGCGGCTCATCCAGCATGACGAGAATGGCCACCTGCGGGTTATCGGAGGGGAAAAATCCAATAAAGGAAGTGCGCACTCTTTCCGATGAATAAGCGCCGCGGGCAAAATCAAATTTCTGCGCGGTCCCGGTTTTACCGGCAACGGCAACATTCGTAATATGGGCTCTTTTACCGGTGCCATCTTCGGCCCCGACGACTTCCGTCAACATGGCCGTCAAACGTTTTGCCGTTTCCTGTGACACGACACGGCGCACGGTTTCCGGAGCATACATTTTAATCGGGTTGTTATTTTTGTCCGTGAGCCCGCGCACAATGTAAGGCTTCATCAATACCCCGCCATTGGCGACGGCCGACATGGCGGTCATGAGTTGAATGGCGGTAACCGAAATGCCCTGACCAAAACCGATGTTGGCCGTGTCCACCTTGGTCCAACGCTTAACGGGCATTAAAACTCCGGCAGCCTCGCCGGACAAATCAATTCCTGTTCTCGAACCAAACCCGAAATTTTTAATATAGGAATAGAATTTTTCCCGGCCGAGTTTTTCCGCGATTTTCGCGGAGCCGATATTGCTGGAGTATTTCAGAATATCACGCACCGGCAAGTAGCCGTGACGCTTCCCGTTGGCCTCACGAATCACCCGGTTGGCAATTTTATAGTTGCCATTCTCACAATAAAAACGATCCGATTCTTTGACAACTTTTTCCTCCAGGGCGGCGGCGACCAGAAAAGGTTTGAAGGTTGACCCGGGATCAAAGGAATCGGTGATCGCACGGTTTTTCCAGGACTCCGCTGTCAGCCCTTTGATATTGTTGGGATTAAATCCTTTCTCATTGGCCAGCGCCAGAATCTCGCCCGTTTTGGGATCCATGACAATCGCGACACCGCCTTTTGCGCCTTTATCCAGCACCGCTTCTTTCAGATGCGTTTCCACCAGATACTGGATGCGGCTGTCGATGGTCAAAACCAGATTGGTGCCCCCGCTTTTGGGTGAGACATCATGTTCAACATGCAGAAAGAGTTTCTTCCCTTTGGCATCCCGGGCCCAGGTCAGTTTTTCAGGCTTTCCTTTTAAATATTGATCATATTTCTTTTCCAGTCCTTCCAAACCCTCCGCATCAAAACCGGAAAAACCGATCAAGTGAGCGGCCAGTTGTCCGTTCGGATAAAACCGTTTCGGTTCCTTAATCAGAAAGACACCTTCAATATCCGCCGCTTCCACTTGCGCCGCCTGTTGCTGAGAAATCTTTCTGGCCAGCCAGCAGAAGCTCTTCGGTTCGGAAATTCTTTTAAAAACAGTGGCGTAATCGAGATTCAGAATGGCCGCCACCTGACGGGACACCTTCACCTGATCGTTAATCCGGGTGGGATCGGCGCACACGGAATCCGCCAATACCGACATGGCCAGTTTTTCGCCGTTACGGTCGTAAATCATGCCTCTTTCAGACTGAATGGGCAACGTGGTAATATGCTGCCGGACCGCCAGCTTTTTTAATTTTTCACCGGACAAGACCTGTAATTGAAAAGCGCGGGACAATAACGCAATAAACAAAATCAAAAAAATCGCCAGAATGCTGGCCAGCCGGAACTTCAGCCATTTTTTTGAGTCTGCCGCCATACTCACTTCCCCGTTTGTTTTAAGACAATCACCTGCTCCGCAGCGGGATAAGACATTTGCAGTTTATTCCTGGCGATATCTTCAATTCTCTGCGGTGCTTTGAGCATTGCTAATTCCAGTTTCAGTCTCTTTTGTTCTTCCAGTAAATTTTCTTTGGCGGAAAGTGCTGCGGCAATCTCATACTCCATCTGGGTCATGCGGATGTGCGAACCGACATAAATCAGCGCGACAAACATCAGGACCAGCGCCACCACGATAAATGTCGGATACTTGACACCGAAAGTAGCGGCGGCAGGTTCTTTGACGGGCCTGTTCCGGACAAGGGGCTGGGTTCCCAGCGTCTGCTCCATTTTAAATCCTTTCTGCCACGCGCAACTTCGCGCTGCGGGCCCGAGGGTTTTGCAGGGTTTCGAAAGTGGAGGGCGCCACCGCTTTGCGTGTTAAAACTTTTACAACAGCCTGCTTGTGACAAACGCAGTAAGGGATGTCTTTCGGGCAAACGCAGGTCGCTGCCAGATCACGAAAGGTATTTTTAACGATGCGGTCTTCGAGCGAATGAAAGGAAATTACGCCGATGCGTCCGCCTTCCGAAAGCGCGCCTATGGCGCCTTCTATTCCCGGAACGATGGAATCGAGCTCGTGATTAACGGCTATTCTGAGCGCCTGAAAAGTTCGCGTGGCGGGATGAATCTTTTGATGCTTCATGCCCTCCGGCATGACGGAAGCGACAAGACCTGCCAGCGCCGCCGTTGTTTCAATCGGCGCGGTCTGTCTTTTTCGCAAGATCGCTCTGGTGATCCTTGCAGCCATTCTTTCTTCCCCGTATAACCTGATAATCTTTTCCAGCTCAGTTGGCGCGAAATGGTTGACAATATCATAAGCGCAAAGCTTCAAATCCTGATCCATTCGCATATCCAGCGGCGCTGACTGACTGAAACTGAATCCTCGGCGCGCCGTATCCAGTTGATGGGAAGAAACGCCTAAATCCAGGAGCACGCCATCAACTTTTTCAATATGCAATGCTTCCAGCACCTGCCTCAGATCGGCAAAGTTTGCCTTGACCAGGACGACGCGCGATCCAAATGGCGCCAGTCTCTCACGGGATGCCGCAAGCGCGTCCGCATCGCAATCTATTCCGATCAGTCTGGCCTCGGTCTGTTCCAAAATTGCTCGGGCATGACCCGCGCCACCGATCGTACCGTCGACGAAGACGCCGATTTTATTTACCGCCAGCCACGACAGCACTTCCTCCCGCATCACCGGCTCGTGAGAGAAATCGGCGCACATCATCAGATACCCAAATCAGCGATGTAAGCACTGAACGTGTCAACGTCGGCGGCGACTTTTTTCATTTCCTCATCAAACCGTTCCTTTGACCAAATTTCGATGTCTTTGATCATACCGGCCAGAACAATATCTTTTTCGAGATTGGCATATTCGCGTAACGCAGGGGGAATCAGCACACGGCCCTGAGCATCAAGGTTGCAATCCACAGCGCCGGACATGAAAAACCGCTGAAACGCTCGGACTTCCTTGCGTAAAATGGATTGATGTGATATTTTTTCTTCGAGGATAAGCCATTCATTGAAAGGGAAAACCCTGAGACACCCGTCCCCTTTCGTGATGACCATGTGGCCGTCATGCTCTTGCGCAAAAATCTCGCGGAACTTCGACGGGAAAATGATTCTTCCCTTTTCGTCGATAGCATGATGAAATTGGCCACTGAATCTAGACACTTAAAATTTCCTCCACATTCATCCACTTTCCTCCACGTGGCTGACTATAGAGAGGGAAAAGTGCTTTGTCAAGAAAAAAATGCATCTTTTTTCTAATCAAATAACTTAAAATCACTAAGAAAACAGGAAATGTCAAAAAATTGGCATAACCGATCTGATTGAAAAAAATTTCAGTCAGTCTGGGAAGCACATTGATTTGGAAAAGATAACACGGGAAAACAGACGGGAATAATAATAAATAATTAATGAAATTAATTGTTTAAAAAGCAAAACCTGTTTGATTGCTGATGGGTGTTTCTATTCGCCCGCTCGGGTGACGTTGCGAAAACGCTGCACCGCATTAATATGATCAGCAAGGGATGCTGAAAAAAAGTGCGTGCCATCTTTTTGAGAAACAAAGTAGAGGTAATCAACTGCCGCCGGATTGAGAACCGCCTGAAAGGAATCCAGACCGGGACTGGCAATAGGCCCCGGAGGCAATCCACTGATCAGATAAGTATTGTAAGGAGACTCTCTCTTATAATGGCTCCGCAGAACTTTCCCCTTGAAATCTTTCAGATCGTAAACAGTCGTCGGGTCGCTCTGGAGGGGCATTCTCTTTTTCAATCGGTTATAGAAAACCGCGGCGATCATCGGCTTTTCGGCTGAATGCCCGGTCTCTTTTCCGACCAGCGAGGCAAGCGTGACAAACTGATGCAGGGATAGGCCTTTTTGCCGGGCTTTGTTGATCATTTCCGGTGTAATCTTACGCCAGAAACGATCCACCATAACACGTGCAATCTGCTTTGTGCTCATGGAGCGATCCAAATTATACTTATCAGGAAAGAGATACCCTTCAAGCGAACTGCCCGGGACTTTCATGGATGATAAAAATTCTTTATTCTCCGCCAGTTCAAAAAAGGCTTTTTCGTCGATCAGCTTATCTTTTTTGAGACGTGCGGCAATCTCCTTCAGCGAATAATCCTCATAGATCGTTACAGGATAATATTTAATGTCCCCGTGAATGAGTTTATCAAGCATTTCAGACGGGGAAATCGAAGTGGTAAACTCGTATTCACCGGCGCGAATTGACCGGAAACCCCTTTTGATTCCGGCCAGACCATAGAACAGGAACTTGTTTTCCACCAAACCGGCGTCACGGAGAATTTTAGTCACCTCGACAAACCCGGCCCCGGTCGGGATATCAACCAATACAACTCTGACATTCACCACATCAATCGGCGCTTTTGCATAAATGAGCAGACACGTTCCGTATACAATGGCCGCGATACCGGGCAGAATAAAAGCATAAAATAAAATTTTTTTTACATGATGTTTCATATTTTGCCACACAGCATTCCTGAAAACATTAAAACAGCGGGCAGGCGGGTAAAACCGTTCAGCCTATGATTTGCCGGCACAATCCAGGTAATTTTGCAGAATCAGGCAAGCCGCCAACTGATCTACCTTTTCTTTCCTTTTTTGCCAGCGGATACCGGCTGAAATTAAAATCTCTTCAGCATCCTTGGTTGACAGGGTTTCCGACCATTTAATCACCGGCAGAGAGAATGTTTTATTAAGCAGGCGGGCAAAACGGTTGACTTTTTCGCACTGAATCCCCTCGGAACCATCCAGGCGTAAAGGGTAGCCCATCACAATACGCTCCACTGAATAATTTCGGATCAGACTGCTCAAAATTTCCAGATCATGTTTCTTCGTTTTGCGAATCAATGTCGGCAGCCCCTGCGCCGTCAACCCCAACTCGTCGCAAACCGCGACACCGATTCTCTTCTCGCCGTAATCCAAACCAAGAATACGCAAACAACACCTCTCTGGTGTTATCTAACAATTCCAAACCGTATTTTCAAGAATTAAATCATCGCCTTTTTCAGACACAGTAAAGCCAATCCTCTTTTCCCCATCGTTTCCGCCGGAAATATGATGTTGTGAAAAAGACCGGAGTTTGTTATTCCATTTTATCGCAAAAATTGAGGGTGCAGGAAAAAATATGCAACATTTCGTTTTGGGAACAGCCGGTCATGTGGATCACGGAAAAACATCATTAATCAAGGCCCTGACCGGCGTTGATACCGACCGCCTCAAAGAGGAAAAATCCAGAGGCATTACCATCGAACTGGGATTTGCTTCTCTTTCGCTTCCGTCGGGACATACCATCGGCATTGTCGATGTGCCGGGACATGAAAAATTCATCAAACACATGGTAGCCGGCGCGGCCGGCATCGATATGGTTCTGATGGTCATCGCCGCGGATGAAGGCGTCATGCCGCAGACGAAGGAGCATCTTCATATCTGCTCGCTTTTAGGAATTACGACGGGACTGGTCGCACTGACTAAAATTGACCTGGTGGAAAAAGACTGGCTGGACCTGGTGTACTCCGAGATTGCCGACTATCTGAAAGGTACTTTCCTGGAAGGCGCGCCCATCGTGCCGGTTTCAGCGGTAAAACAGACCGGCGTCCAGGAGCTGCTCACCGCAATGGATAAAACCGTCAGCCGGTTGAAGGAAAAAAACGACGACGGCATTTTCCGTCTGCCGGTTGATCGTATCTTTACCATGAAAGGCTTCGGCACCGTCGTGACGGGCACGCTGATTTCCGATAAGATTAAAGTGGGCGAGGACATCCAGATTCTGCCCGAAAACATTGCCGCGCGCATCCGGGGCATCCAGGTGCACAATGCCTCCGTGGAAGAAGCTTTCAGCGGCCAGCGGACCGCCATTAATCTGCAGGGTATTGAAAAATCAACCCTGGAGCGGGGCAACGTTCTGGTGCGGCCGCAAACGGTCTGGCCCACGCAAAGGCTGGATGTGTTTTTTGAATATCTGCCATCCAATACCCGGAAGCTGAAAAGCCGCGCACTGGTCCGTCTGCACACCGGTACGGCCGAAATCATGACGCGCATTGTGCTTCTGGAAACCGACGAACTTACGCCGGGTGAAAAATCTTTTGCCCAACTGATCCTTGCCGGCGAGGACGTGGTTGTCGCCGGGGATCATTTTGTGCTGCGCAGCTACTCGCCGGTCACCACCATCGGAGGCGGCCGGATTCTCGATCCGCTGCCCGGCAAACACAAAAGAAAAAATAAAAAGATATTAAGTGATCTGCAAATCCTGCAAAATGGCGCCCTGCCGGAAAAGATCTCCGTTCTGCTGGAACGGGCCGGCTTCGGCGGCATCAACATCCGGTCGCTCGCTTTTCGCCTGGGGGTGAATGTTAAAAAAATCCGGGAGGCGCTGGAAAAACTATTTTCCAGTCATCAGGCCATTCTGCTTGCAAGCGACGACACCACGGCGCTTTCCTTTCATTTGTATGCCCATCTGGAAGAACTGCTGATAAAAAGCCTTGCGGACTATCACCAGAAAAATCCTTTGAAGGAAGGCATCTCCAAAGAAGAGCTCAAGGCGGTATTGCCTTCGACCGTCTCCGCAAAATTGTTCAATATGGTGCTGGCCAGCCTCGGGAAAAAAGAAGTCATTGTCAGCGATAAGGACAGCGTCCGATTGGCCTCCCACCTTGTGCAGCTGGCGGGTGAAGAAGACGCCTTGCGTCAATCCATTGCATCGACTTACACGCAAGCCGGATTGACCCCGCCTTCGCTTTCCGATGTCGTCAGCAGTTTCAAAGATCAAAAAACCAAGGCGCAAACGATTGTTAAATTGATGCTCAAAGACGGTGAACTCATCAAGATCAATGAAGATCTGTGCTTTGCAAGCGAAGCGCTTGCCAAATTGCGCGAAGATTACAAGGCTCAGCTGATCCGCGACGGTCAGGCGACACCGGCAACGTTTAAAGATTTGACGGGGCTTTCGCGCAAATATATCATTCCGCTGATGGAATATTTTGACACGAGCAAACTGACCGTGCGCGTGGGGGATCACCGGATATTGCGGGAAAAACAATAACACGAACTAACGAAATGTTTTTTTAGAAAGGCGACTCATTTGAAAATCAAAGAAATCTATCTTCAGGACATCAAGCCCGGCGATAAAATCGCTTCTTCATTTTTAGTCGCGGAAAAGAGCATGGCCTTTTCCCAGAAAGGATCGGCTTATCTGAACGTCCGTCTCAAAGACAAAACGGGTGAAACGGACGGCAAAGTCTGGGACAATGCCGCGGAGTGGGACCGCGTCTTTAAAAAAGGCGACATTATTTATATCGAAGGACGGGCGCAAAGTTACCGCAACACGCTTCAGATATCCATTATCACGGTTAAACCCTGCGCGCCGGAAGACACAGACCCATCGGATTATTTGCCGGTCAGCAAAATGGACACGGAGGCCATGTTTCAGGATATCCTCGCCTTCATCGATACCCTTTCGTCCGATCCGGTCAAAAAACTGCTGGCCGCTTTTTTTCATGAAGAAAAAACAGCTGAGCTTTTCCAGCGGGCGCCGGCAGCCAAAGGGTTTCATCATATTTATCTGGGGGGACTGCTGGAGCACACGCTTTCCGTTGTGCGCCTGCTGGACCACGCAGCCCGGCATTATCCGCAATTAAACCGAGACCTGCTGATCGCCGGCGGCATGCTGCACGACATCGGCAAGATTTACGAATTCTCCTATGACGGTCTGATTGCCTACAGCGACGAAGGCCGCATGATTGGTCATCTGGTGATGGGCGTGGAAATGATCAATAAAAAAATTGAAACCATCCCCGATTTTCCGCCGCAGCTCGCGCTCGAATTGCGGCATATCATTTTAAGCCATCACGGCGAATTTGAATACGGTTCGCCCAAACGCCCGAAAACCATGGAAGCGCTGGTCATTCATTTTATGGACGATCTTGACGCCAAGCTCAATGCATTTCAAAGCTTTGTCGCCGCCGACGCCGCCAACGCCGATTCCGACTGGACAACCTACAATCGCTTTTTTGAGCGTTATCTTTTTAAGGGAAAGTAGGGAAAGGTTGCCGGCGACGCTTCCAGATGCCCGCAGGCCAACGCCGCGGGTTTCACGGCCATGGGCGTTGTGCCGAAGGCATCGATATTATTCAACTCGGCCATCACATTTCGAAAACCGGGATCAAAAGAAAAAAGCGGAACCCTTGATTTCATCGTAAGGCCAGTTCCTCTCTTCCAATTTTGTTTGATCAGCCTACTGAGCCCGATCACTTACGGTCAACGATATTCGCAGCCTCCGTGATTCGGGCAACAGACATCCGGCCGTGCAGATTTCAGTACAGTTGCCGTCACACGGCTCGACATGAATCGTCACGGTTGTGGCCGGAAATTTATCCATAATAACATACTTGAGTTCACGGGTGATGCCGTGGGAAGCCGTAACCGTCATCTGCGGATCAACCTTGATATGAAATTCAATAAAACGGAAATTACCGGCTTTGCGCGTCCGTAATTGATGATAACCATGAATCTCAGATTTACGGCCGGTAATCACATTGCGAATCCAGCCTTCTTCATCCGGAGGCAACTTCACATCCATCAGGTCAGCAACCGCCTGGGAGGTCAAATCGTAAGCCGCTTTCAAAATAAACACCGCTACGAATATCGCCGCCACCGGATCCAGCCAGTGAATGCGCGGATCAACAAAAAAGTAATGGCTGATCCAGATAATGCCCAGACTGACCATAACACCCATGGATGTATAAACGTCGGTTCGCAAATGCCAGGCGTCCGCCTGCAAGGCAATGGAATCCGCTTCTTTACCGACGGCAAAGAGCTTCTGGGAGACATAAAGATTCAGGGCCGCAGATAAAAACATGACGGCGACACCCCAGCCGGGTGATTCCACTTCCTGCGCCGAGGTTAGTTTCTTGAGCGCCTCAAAGATAATCCAGAAGGCCGCAATAAAAATCAAAACCGCTTCGGTCAAACCGGAAATGCTTTCGACTTTGCCGTGGCCGAAAGGATGGTCATCATCCGCGGGAATATGTGATTTTTTAACGGAGAACATGGCAATGATCGCCGCCAGTAAATCCATGCCCGAATGGATCGCCTCAGAAATAATGGAGACCGATCCAATGAGTGTGCCGACAATAACTTTGAAGACCACCAGGATGGAATTGGATGCGACCGACAGCGTCGCTACCTGTTCTTTACGTTGTTGAATGGATGCCAACAGGGATTCTCCATAGCTTAGATATTTTTCTTTATATATCACGACCGGAGGACAATTTCCCATTTTTTTAGTTTCCGCAGCACAGGGATTTTCTTTGCACGGATAAGAAATTATGGTACGCAACTCGCCGCAAACGGTTTAAATGTTATGAATGAAAAAAATGGTCTTACTCACTTCCAAAATGTTTCCATCCGGGATTGGCGCGACTGGCGCTGGCAATTTCAAAACCGCATCACATCCCTGGCAGGATTGGCCGGGATATTGGACAGACCGAAAAACCATCTGGAAAAATTTCGTCCGGTACTTTCTTCCTATCCAATGGCGATTACACCTTATTACTTGTCACTCCTTCGAGAAGGCGATGAAAACGACCCCCTCGCCCTCCAGTGCATCCCCGATTTGCAGGAAATTTCTTTTTTACCCAACTGTTCGGAAGATCCCCTGCAGGAAGACATTTATATGCCCATGCCGAAACTGATCCATCGCTATCCCGACCGCGCTCTGGCCATCGTCACCACAACCTGCGCCACTTATTGCCGGCACTGCAACCGCAAACGTTTTTGGAAAACACCGGAGACATCCCCCTTGAAAAGCCGTTTGGAAAAGATGGTCCGCTATGTGGCGGATTCGCCTGAGATCCGGGAAGTCATTATTTCCGGGGGCGACCCGCTCACTTATGACGACGGAAAACTGGAGATGATCCTGGCCTCGTTTGCGGCCATACCGCATGTGGAGGTATTGCGCATCGGCAGCCGCACGCCCGTGGTTTTGCCGATGAGAATCACGAAAGATCTCTGCCGGATGCTCAAACGTTACCGGCCATTATGGTTTAACACGCAATTCAATCATCCATCGGAAATCACGGAGGATGCCGCGCGCGCCTGCGATAGGTTACTGGATGCCGGCATTCCGGTTTCCAATCAGTCGGTGCTGTTAAAAGGCGTCAATAACGAATCGGCCGTCATGGAACGCCTGTTGTATGGTCTGCAAAAGATATCTGTCCGTCCTTATTATCTTTTTCACTGCGAACCCGTAAAGGGCTGCGGACATTTCCGCACGGATAGATCATCCGGCCTGGCCATGATGGAGAACCTCCGTGGGTATTGCTCCGGCCTGGCCCTGCCCCAGTACGTGGCCGATTTGCCGGGCGAGGCGGGAAAAGTCCCCCTTTTGGCCCTGTCGGAAACGATCAAAAAGAATTTCGATAAACATCAAGATTTTTTTGACTTTTTTTAATAATTGGATTAGGAAGGGCCTCAAATAAATCCTGACATTTTAGGGGATGAGGAGAAACCAGTCATATGTACACCGCGAGTGATTTAAGAAAAGGTCTGCGCCTGAAAATCGATGGTGATCCCTATGTGATTACCGAATTCAACTTTGTGAAACCCGGTAAGGGACAGGCTTTGTATCGCACCAAGCTCAAAAACATGATCAATGGCAACCAGTTTGAACGCACTTTCCGTTCCGTGGACATGTTTGAACCGGCCGATCTGCGTGAAAAGAAAATGCAGTATCTCTATAAGGAAGGCGACAAATACTGCTTCATGGACAACGAAAACTACGAGCAGGTTTATCTGACGGAAGCACAGGTTGACGAGGCGGTCAATTACATGACCGACAATATCGAAGTCGAAATCCTGCTTTTCGAAGACCGGCCCATCGGCATCAGCCTGCCCAATTTTGTCGAACTGTTTGTCACGGAAGCAGAACCCTGGGCCAAGGGGGACACCGTCTCCGGCGCAAC
>DFZJ01000061.1 GCA_002382045.1 Syntrophaceae bacterium UBA4059 | reverse complement strand
GAAGCTTTTCCCGCATTTGATTTCAGCAAAGTCGATCTTTTGATTGTAGAAAACGTCGGCAATCTGGTCTGCCCCGCCGAATTCAAAATAGGCGAAAACGTTAAGATCATGCTGCTCAGCACGCCGGAAGGCGCGGACAAACCGGCAAAATATCCCCTGATGTTCCAGGAATCGGCGGCCCTTCTGATCAATAAGATCGATTTGATGCCTTATGTGGATTTTGATCTTGAAAAAGCCAGACGCGACTCACTGGCGTTAAACAAGGATTTAGAAATATTTGAAGTGTCCTGCAAAATGGGCACGGGACTGGAAAGCTGGATTTCCTGGCTGACAAAGCGGATTGATGCATTCAAAAAATAGCAGCGAAAATATAAAAAGAATCCGGTATCTTTTTTCCGGCATGGTTCAGGGGGTCGGTTTTCGACCCTTCGTTTACCGTCTGGCCGTTAAAAACGGATTGAACGGCTTTGTTCAAAACCGATCGGATGGCGTGATTGCTGAAGTGGAAGGCCCTTCCGTAGTTGTGGACTCCTTTTTGGCAGACATCCGGCGGGAACTTCCGCCGCTGGCTTGCATCATGAACATTGAATGCACCGATCTTGAAATCCGTCATGGTCATGATTTTCAGATCATCCCAAGCGACGCAAAAGGTCACGCGGACGTGCACATCACACCCGATGCGGCCACCTGCCCCGATTGCCTTCAGGAACTCTTCGAACCCGCAAACCGGCGTTTTCGCTATCCATTCATTAACTGTACCGACTGCGGCCCGCGCCTGACCATCATCAAAGCCATTCCCTATGACCGGACCAACACGTCCATGGTCTGTTTTTCTTTATGCCCGCAATGCCTTGCGGAATATGAAGATCCGGCTGACCGGCGCTTTCATGCCGAACCCAATGCCTGTGCGGTTTGCGGCCCAAGGCTCACCCTGCTTGATGCCGAAGGCCAGCCTGTAGAGACAGCGGATCCCGTTAAAACCGCCATCGATTTACTTTCCTCCGGCCATGTTATGGCCATCAAAGGTCTGGGCGGTTTTCATTTAAGTGTGAATGCGGCAAGCGATGAGGCCGTAAAAACGCTCCGCTCGCGTAAATACCGCGAGGAAAAACCGCTTGCGATCATGGTTCGCGATATTGATCGGGCAAGGCAAATCGCCTGCGTGAGCCCGGAAGAAGAAACCCTGCTGACCTCGCCCCAGCGGCCGATTGTTCTCGTCAAAAAAAATCAAAGCGGGCTCATTCCAGAATCCGTTGCACCCAATATTCCCAATCTCGGCATCATGCTGCCTTATACGCCGCTGCAGCATCTGATTTTGGAGAACCATTTTACGGCACTGGTGATGACCAGCGCCAATCAGGTGGATGAACCGATCTGTACCGGCAATCGTGAAGCTTTAGAGCGCCTGCACGGCATTGCCGACTATTTTCTGGTGCATGACCGCGATATTCTGGTACGCTGCGACGACTCCATTGCTTTTGTCGCCGATGGAGAACCGGGGCTTCTGAGGCGTTCGCGGGGCTATGTTCCGCAGCCTCTTGCGCTGAAAGATCCAATGCCTCCCATCCTCGCGCTGGGGGGACAACTGAAAACCACTCACTGTATTTTGAAAGGCCGCTATGCCTTTGTCAGTCCGCATGTCGGAGATATGGAAACACCGCAGGCCCGGGACTTTTTCGCTGAGAGCCTCACGTTGATGAAAAGAATCACCGAATCCGACCCGCGGATTATCGTCTGTGATCTTCATCCTGCTTATTATTCCACGCAGGCGGCACAAACACTCGCTGCCGAAAGAGTCATCCAGGTTCAACATCATCACGCGCATATTGTCAGCTGCATGGCGGAAAACCAAATTGACGGCGATGTAATCGGTTTGGCGATGGACGGTACGGGATACGGCCCCGACGGCAACGCCTGGGGCGGAGAATTTCTCATCGTCAGTGAAACCGGATTTCAACGCTTCGGCCACCTGCAATACCTCGTTTTGCCCGGCGCAGAAAAGGCCATTCGCGAACCATGGCGGATAGCCGCCAGTTTACTGAAAACCGCTTACGGGGCATCCTGGAAAGAAATAGCCCGGCAATTGAAGCTGATCCCCGATAAGACCCCAACGGACGTGTTCGATAAAATCATCGATGGTAAAATTCATTCGCCTCTGTCATCCGGTTTGGGCAGATTATTTGACGGTGCAGCCGCCCTGATCGGATTGCGCCGCCGTGTAAGTTTTGAAGGCCAGGCCGCTATGGATTTGGAAGCGCAGGCAACCGGTTCTTCGGGATCCTCCTTCCCTTATGAAATCTTGCACAATACCGGCGATCCTCTTATTTTGAATATGTCTCCCGCCATCCGGGCAATTGTCAACCATCTGAAGCAGGGACGAAGCCGGGCCGAAATCGCCGCATCCTTTCATCAGACGCTGATTGATGCTTTTGCCGCCGTGGCGGGCGAAATGCGAGAGGTCACCGGACTGACACGCGCGGCGCTCTCCGGCGGCTGTTTCCAGAATAAAATATTATTGGAAGGGGTTATTGACAAACTGAGAATTTCAGGATTTGACGTGTATTGCCACAGGAAAGTTCCCACCAACGACGGCGGCCTTTCGCTGGGACAGGCCGTCATCGCGGCGTCGATGATCAAGAAAGGATTTTAGAATGAAATACGATAAAATACTATTGGAACACGGCGGAGGCGGACTGCTGTCCAATGAACTTATCTCGGAATATTTTCTGCCCCGTTTTCAAAATCCTTATCTGGAACGTCTGGAAGACAGCGCCGTGTTAACCATCGGAAATCGGAAATTCTGTTTCACCACCGATTCGTATGTCGTAAGCCCCGTCTTCTTTCCCGGCGGCAATATCGGGTCACTCGCCGTTCATGGCACCGTCAACGACCTTTCCGTCTGTGGCGGCAAACCTCTTTATATGAGCTGCGGCTTTATTCTGGAAGAAGGATTTCCCTTTACATCGCTGGAAATCATCATTCAAACCATGGCCGAAGCAGCCAATATTGCCCATGTCAAGATTGTTACCGGAGATACCAAAGTGGTCGCGCGAGGCGCGGCCGATGGCATTTTTATCAATACCTCCGGAATCGGCGTCGTAGAATATCCGGGGACATTGTCCGTCAAAAACATTCAGCCGGGCGACATCATCATTGTCAATGGAGCGATCGGCGACCATGGAGCGGCCATCATTCAAGCCAGGGAAAATTTGTCGCTTACCTCTAACATTCTGTCGGATTCCGCACCGCTCAATGACCTGATTGCCAACATCCTTCAGGCCAGCCCCAATGTGCACTGCATGCGCGACGCCACGCGCGGGGGCCTGGGCGCGATTCTGGCGGAAATTGCCAAAAGCGCACAGGTGCGTATTGACATTGATGAGAAAAGCATTCCCATACAGGAAAATGTCAGGGGTATTTGCGAAATCCTGGGATTCGATCCGCTCTTTTTAGCCAATGAAGGTAAAATGATTTTATTCTGCCCGAAATCAGATGCTGATAAACTGCTTGCCGTTATGCGTCATCACAAACATGGCCAAAATGCCGCCATCATCGGAATGGTCTCTGATATTGGAAAGGGACGTGTCGTGATCAGAACATCCATTGGAGGAGAACGGATGGTGGATTTGCCGACGGGTGAGTTGGTGCCAAGAATTTGTTAAATGTATTCCACTTTTCAGATGGAATACTATTTTTGCAGTTGTTATGATATGCAGTAATACATGACGAGGGAAAGTATATGACACAGGAATTATCTCTTTTACTCATCGCGACGATTTCCATAGCGTTTATTCATACTCTTACAGGCCCCGATCATTACCTGCCATTCATTGTTATTTCAAAAGCAAAAAAATGGTCTCTTTCAAAAACCGCATGGTTTACCGCTTTATGCGGCCTCGGTCACGTGGGAAGTTCTGTTATCCTTGGATTCGTAGGAATTGCCCTGGGCATTGCTGTCGGCAAACTCGAATTTATTGAAGGCGTGAGAGGCAACCTCATTTCATGGATCTTTACAGCATTCGGACTGATGTATCTTATTTGGGGAATAAGACACGCCATTCGTAATAAGCCTCATCAACACATTCATTTTCACAGCACAGGGGATATGCATGCGCATGAACATACGCATCATGATGAACATCTTCATATCCATGAAAACGGAGAAAAACGAAATCTGACGCCGTGGATTCTGTTTACAATATTCGTCTTCGGCCCCTGCGAACCATTGATACCGCTTGTCATGTATCCCGCGGCCAAACATAACTATAGCGCCTTGTTATTGGTGACAATTATCTTCAGTGCCGTTACCATTATTTCCATGCTTTCTCTTGTGCTGATCACTTCATACGGCATCAAATTCCTCCCGATGAAAACCATGGAAAAATATAATCATGCTCTGGCAGGCGGAACAATATTTCTGTGCGGCATGGGAATGTTGTTCCTTGGTTTATAATCATGTTGGCTTCTAACCTCTGAAAAATGTTATTGTTCGGTAGAATTCATGTTTTTTTTGAAGGCCGAAATGATCGTTCCGTTCGTTTGTTTCAGAATGCTTGCCATCAACGGTTATTGTGTCAGGAAAAAACTCATTGTGGCATAGGAAAAAAGAAGCGTCATGCTTTCGACAGTCATCGGAGCCGCATCCCGCGTTCCATGGCCAAGATTCCCTTGACACGCAAGACTGCGTTTCCTATACTGTCTCTCACAAAAAAAGGGAGTTCTTATCAAAAAAACATTGGCTGATCATGGAGATAATTATGAATAAGCAGGAAAACGATGATTTTCGCAGAGCACTCAGGCGGCAGGTGTCAACGAAAGTGGAGTTTTTTGTTCATGGTGACATTGAGAAGGCCAGTGCCGTAGATATCTCGGAGACGGGCATCAAGTTTGTGACGGATGAGCCCGTGAAGGTCCGGATGAGACTGGAACTGGATGGCGAAACCAGGGAATTCTTCGCCCGTATGGTCTGGGCCAGGAAAAGTGCGGAGGATGATTCCATGTCCTACGGCCTGGAATTTATCCCCGATAACGATAAATGCGTTTTCTAGGCATGTCTTCAAGAGGCTGCCGTTATTAATGAGGTGATTTCATTTTCTGGCTCACGCTGTATCTGAATGTGTGGTGTTGCCATGCAAAGGTATCAACAGAATTGTTAAAAGAGCTGTTGATAACACTGTCGATAAATATACTAACCAGCCAAAACAAGCGGCTTTATACCAGATTGCTCCAGGATTGAGCAATCTGGTAATGTCCTATGATATCAGGCTACTGTTTGCTTTCTGTTTTTCACCTCATTTTCGAAAGCCTGGAGTGCCGAAGGGAAGGGGGCCAGGCTGCGCTTGATCACGCCCTGCAGGAAAGATATGGCCACGCCATAGTTTGTTACAGGAACGCCTGCCTCTTGCGCTTGGCGCAGACGGCCCAGCATTTCCCGGCGGTTCATCATGCAGGCGCCGCAGTGCAGAATCAGTTTATACTTCTTCAAATCATCAGGGTAATCGCGTCCCGCCGACGTATCAATCTGCAAATCGCCGCCGAGGTATTGCCGGAGCCAGCGGGGGATCTTTATCCGGCCGATGTCGTCTTCCAGTGCATGATGGGAACAGGCCTCGGCGATCAATACCTTATCGCCTGGCTGTAAGCTGTCAATGGCCGCTGCTCCCCGTGCCATGATGGCCAGATCGGCCTTTTGCCGCGCAAAAAGAATGGAAAAGGTAGTGACCGGAATTTCCGGCGGAACGTCGGCCGTAACTTTGAGAATGGCCTGAGAATCCGTCACAACAATGGCCGGTGGCGTTTTCAGATTGGTCAGCGCCACGGCCAGTTCTCTTTCCTTGACGACAAGCGTCATGGCATC
>DFZJ01000070.1 GCA_002382045.1 Syntrophaceae bacterium UBA4059 | reverse complement strand
GGCAAAACCGCCCACCCGAATCCACGCAGGAATCGGCCAAGCGCTATATCTCCATGCTTTTTGCGGACCCTCCGGAAATCATCAAGGCCATGCCTTATGCGCACATGGTCTATAAAGCGCTCTGTATGGTGCAAAACAATGATCTGTCGTTACCGGATCAAAAATTGTTAAATGCATACATCCTATTCGTGTTTACCCGTTCATGGGGAGTCACAACGCATAATCTTGTTGATTTATTCCTATACATGAAAGATCATCCTCAGAAATCGGAAGAAAGAAACTTTGATTGCCCTCAAGCAGGTCACAATCGCCAAAAGCCGGAGCGGATGGTTCTGGACATGGACATATTTCTCAAAACGATCCATGACAGTCCATATTCCGAAATCGCAAAAAAATATAATGCAAGGATCTGTACTTCTATGAATCACCGGGAAAACAACAACCCTGAGGCAAAAAAATGGAACTCAAATAAACGCTATGACGTCTGCTATCTGCTCTTCGATGCCGGCAAATGGGGTGGGGTAAAGGGAACAATAGCACAGGCGAATGGCCTTGCTGATCGTGGGTATCGTGTCTGTATCGTCTGCCGTACAGCCAAACCGGACTGGATTGACGTCCATACGGATTTTATCGTCTCACCTGATCTTTCGACCAATGACATCCCGCCGTCGGACATTATCATTGGCACATGGTATCCTACCGTTCCTCCTGGATTTTCCTCAAAAAAAGGGATTTGCGTCCATTATTGCCGGGGCTACGAGGCACTTGCTCCCGAACTTTCTCAGCAACAGAAATCTGGAATAGAAAGAGTTTACAATCTGCCGACCATCAAGATTGCCAATTCACCTCATGTCGGGAAATTCCTCAAGGAGAAGTTCCCCGGCAAGGTTTATGTTGTCCGGAACGATATCGACCATTCCATCTTTTACCCCAGGCAGGAAAGGGCCTGGGCCGAGGGCGGGACAATCAAAGTCGTTATTGTCGGTCCATACGAAGTTGTCTGGAAAGGTATTCGTGATTGCCTTGAGGCATGCAGAATATTTTGCGAAACATATCAGATTCCCATTAAAATCATCAGGGCATCGCAAACCCCGCAGCAGCCGGAAGAAAATCAACTGGTGCAAAATATTGGCTGTCCCTGTGAATATCGATTTAACCTTTCCGAGGAAGAGATGGCAGCGCTCTATAATGAATGCGACTTTCTAATCTCGGGTTCTTATCCCTATGTTGAGTCCTTCGGCAGACCGGCAATGGAAGCGCTGGCCTGCGGATTGCCGGTTGTTTTAACCGACATTCCCGCATACAAAGATTATGACGATAAGCACGATTATGCCCTCTTTGTCGAGCCTGGAAATACAAAGAGCATGGCGGAAGCAATGCATAAGATCGTGAAAGATGCCGAACTAAGGAAACGTCTTGTTCAGCGAGGAATTGAGGTCAGCAGTAAATATTCCATAGAAAAAACAATTGATGAGCTTGAATGGACACTTCAGGACATTTACCGTAAGCATGCTAAGGAAGAAAATAAAATGAATGCAAACAAGCAATATTACGGTTTTTCTCGACCTGAGGTTCAGGCAATGGTTAATTCAAAGGCCGGGAAAATCCTTGATGTGGGGTGCGCCGCAGGTCTGATGGGCGCTGAATTAAAGAGGACGCTGGGCGCTGAGGTATGGGGTGTGGAGATAGTCGATGCTGCCGCACAAGAAGCCGACAAAAAGCTCGACAAGGTCATCCATAGCGGTATTGAAGAGGCAATGCCCGTCCTTCCTGATCATTATTTTGATGCCATTATTCTTGCCGATGTTCTTGAGCATCTTTATGATCCCTACACGATTCTACAGGCTTTCAAAACAAAACTAACGCTAAATGGTGAGATTGTCGCGAGCATTCCCAATGTCAGGCACTGGTCGGTGCTGAAGGAATTACTGGAGGGCCGATGGGATTACCAGGACGCCGGGATTCTTGACCGGACGCACCTGCGATTTTTCACCAGAGTGAGCGTAATAAAACTATTCAACGATGCGGGCTTTCAAATTAAAGAACTGAAAGCCACGAGCCTCCAAGGTTCAGAAATACCACAAGATGTCTTCAAGGCTTTAGCACAGACAAAAATGGACATCTCGACGCTGAAAGAAGAGGGCAGCCACTATCAATATCTCGTCAAGGCCGTCCTCAGGAAATCTGCAAAAAAGACTGTCTCTATCATTATCCTGACCTTCAATCAACTGGCCTACACAAAGGAGTGCGTAAAAAGTTTGCGGAAGCATACCCCGGAACCGCATGAGATTATCTTTGTGGACAACGGTTCAACGGACGGCACCGTGCAATGGTTGAAGAGGCTGACACAAGAAAATGAAAATTATAAATTGATTGAAAACAAGCGTAATTTTGGCTTTGCCAAAGGTTGCAATCAGGGTATCGAGGCATCCCAGGGTGAGTTTATTCTGCTTTTGAACAACGACGTTGTTGTTGCACAAGATTGGCTTTCCGGATTATTGGATTGCCTGAACCATGCGCCTGAGGCCGGCATCGTCGGTCCCATGACCAACAATATCAGCGGGCCCCAGCAGATTAAGGATGATTCCTACCGGTCCGTCGATCATCTGGATAAATATGCGGCGCAGTTTCGGGAAAAATACCGTTATCGCCGGATTCCCCTGAGAAGAATCGTCGGCTTTTGCATGCTCTTCAAACAAGCGCTGGCCGAGCAGATCGGCATGTTGGATGAAAGTTTCGGTACGGGTAATTTTGAGGACGATGATTTTTGTTTAAGGGCTGCTCTGGCGGGTTATAAAAATTATATCGCGGGTGATGTCTTTATTCATCACTACGGAAGCCGGAGTTTCATCGGTAACAAAATCAATTATGGTGCGGCAATATCTGATAACAGAAAAATTATCGATAAAAAATGGGCGCTCAATCCGGCAAGCCCTGAAGGCAGGAAACTGGCGGTTTTGCGAGCCACGGAATTGGCAGATGATTTCTATGAAAAAGGTAAAATAGATCAGGCTGTCGAGGCGCTTATCAATTGTATCAAGTATGCGCCGGATAACCATCAAATATACTATGAACTGACCCGCATGTTCATTGAATCCAAAAGATTCTCAGAGGCGTGGGAAGTGATCGGGACCATGCCCGAAACCGCAAAAAATGAATTTAAGGGTCTGGAATATGCGGGCTACGCCAAGGAAGGTTTAGGTCTGGATGATGAGGCGGCAGGGTACGTAGAACTTATGCTGGCCTCCACTATCACCCCCACCCCAACCCTCCCCCGTGGAGGGGGAGGGAGTATTGAAGGATCATCTGCCGGGGAATACGCCCCGGCGCTGAACCTGAAAGGTGTGCTGGCTTTTAAAAAAGGTGAAAAAGACAAAGCGCAGGACTACTTCATGAAGGCGATAGACGCCGATCCGGGTTATGGAGAAGCCCATACCAATCTGGGCGTACTTTACTGGGGCATGGATAAAAAAGAGGAAGCCCTGCAGTATCTGAAAAAAGGATTTATTCTGTCACCGACTGTGCCGGACGCCAGTTCGCTTTATTATTCCGTTGTGTCTTCTTTAGGCACATTCAGTGACGCAGAAGCCGACTTTCAGGAGACTTCAAATTTGTACCCCAATAATAAAAATATTACTTTTTTATATATTGATCTTCTTATTCAAAAGGGCAATTTTGATTCAGCAATGATCAAGATCGAAGATGCACTTGCTTTGTTCGGCCTGGACGACGGCATCTTAAGAGCAGCCCTGGCTGTCCGGGAAAA
>DFZJ01000133.1 GCA_002382045.1 Syntrophaceae bacterium UBA4059 | reverse complement strand
TCCACCGGTAAATCAAAAAGCAGCGTTAAGTCCGGTTTTAGCTGGCCTGTGCAATAATCATTAATTGTTCTGATGAAATCGGGATCAAGACCTCGTCCTGCCGCCTGATAGGCGAAGGTTGCATCGGAAAACCGGTCGCATAATACATATTTCCCTTCATGCAATGCTGGCAGCACGACTTCTCTGACGTGCTGCGCGCGCGCCGCGCAAAACAGAAACAGTTCCGTCTCCGGGCACATGGCCTGATGGCCGCGATTAAAGAGGATATCGCCGATTTTCCTGCCGATCAGGGTTCCTGATGGTTCCTGCGTCAGTAATATTGGGATTTTTTTCGCGGTTAAATACTCACCCAGAAGTTTCACTTGTGTGGATTTGCCGGAGCCTTCACCGCCTTCGAAGGTAATCAATTTATTCATGGGCGATTTTTCCCGTAGCTGATGAATTCACGGAGTACGTATTAAAAAAAGCAGGGGAAAGATCCGCCGGTCAGAACGGATATTCCCCCCAACGTTAAAGTATCAATGATTTTGTTATTTGTCCTCTCCGGGAACAATCGCTTCCACCGGGCACTGATCGCAGCATGCCCCGCAGTCTGTGCATAACTTGGGATCAATCACGTATTTGTCATCACCTTCGGATATGGCTTCTACCGGACACTCATCCTCACATGAACCGCAAGCAATGCATTCATCTGTAATCACGTATGTCATGTTTTTATAAATCTCCTTTAATTAAAAAATTCGCGTTCTTCCTACTGGCCTAAACAGACACCACTTCCTTGACGGAAGGCACTTGCTGTTTAATGATTTTTTCGATTCCCATTTTTAAGGTCATTTGCGACATCGGGCAGCCGTGGCAGGCGCCGGTCAGTTTGACCTTGACCACGCCATCTTCAGAAACATCGATCAATTCCACGTCACCGCCGTCCGCCTGCAGTCCTGGTCGGACCTTTTCGAGTGCTTTTATTACTTGTTCTTTCATAATATTCTCCATTTTTTGTCGGATGGATGGTTATGGCGCACAAAATCAATGCGGCATCTCATTTACCATATCGCTGACGACTGAGCGGGCGATATCAGACAGTTCCGGCTTGAAAAACGTATAGCTTTTTTTCAGCTGATGCCCGGCCTTCCACATCATTTTGCCGGTTTCAGCATCGATCAACTTCAGACCGATGCTGACTTTTCCTATTTTATCCTTTTCCACGGTATAATTCCAAAAATCAACAGCCACTAATAAAAAAGCATCCGTTTTGGTTAACTCACCGATTTTCTTGCTCAGCGCCGGATCGGAGAAATTTACGGTATTCAGCTTGGACAGATAGTCCGTCATGGTTTTGCTTAAGTCGGCGTTGGCGCTCATCTGGCGACTCAAGCTGGCCGTATCAGTAACGTCGTCAAACCATTTTTTTTCCATGAGTACGCCCGGCACAATCTGTTCAATATGCTGACGCGCTTCCTCATACGTTCCGACATCCGCCGTAAATACGGCAATCCGTTTAGGATGATAATCTTTTGCCGCAGGGTCCAGTTGAGAATATCGTAATCCGCCGCAGCCGATAACGCTCAAAATGGCACCCATCAAAATAAATCGAGTTAAAAATTTTTTCATCATAATCTTTACTCCTTTCATTTGCTTTGCATCGTCAACTCAACCGAGAACGAAACGGCAGAAAACAGCAAAACCGGCAATGATATAGCTTGTTTCCAGAAGCCCCTCAATGATTCCTCCTGAAAGCCCCGCCCTTCTATCACAAAGTCGGAAACAAATCCATATATATAATAGACACAAAACCAGGAAATAACTTAAAGCTGAACTCCACGAGGCGGAAGGTGATATTAATAATATTCCCAATAATATCAAAATGATGACTTTCAACAACCCTTGTGTTTTTTCCTTGCCGATGACCACGGGAATGGTTTCGCGTCCCATGAGTTTGTCGCTTTGGATATCCATCATGTCAGACATGGCGGATCGCGTGAAGACCAGGGCGAATGTAAAAATAAAGGAGACCGCCGTTGCCGCGCTTAAATGCTGGTTCAAATTCAAAGCCGGCAAAACGGCTGTTACCATTCCCCAGGCTGCCGCCGTAAAAAAGTTTTTGGATCCGGGGATGTCTTTCATGCTCTGAAAGCGCCATCCCTCAGGCAGAATTTTCAGGTTGTATAGGGCGCCGGCGAGCGAAATAACAAACAACAGTAAAAAAGAAAACACGCTTTCCAGAAGCGATAAAACCAGGGCAATCATTAGCGATGCAAAAGCAGCCAGACGATAATATTTTTTGTGGCGCAGATAGGATTTTTCGCGGAAAGAACCGATCAGCCGCGATTCCTGACTGCTTATCAGCCTGTTGAGCACATGCATGGCATAAACAAAAAAAGAAGCGACGGCAACCGATGACATATGGACCGGGATATTTTGCAGCAGCATAGCCGTCACGGCAAGGCATCCCGCGCCCAGGGCGGAATAGAGATCTGTTTTGACTGTCCATAACCACAGTTTAAGCAGGACTCCCGTTTTTTTATAAGGCGCGCCGTATTCTTCCGTTATATTATCTATGACCTGATCGATAATCCAGTTGGGCGTAGAAGCGCCGGCGGAAACCCCGATCCTTTTGTAAGGGGTCAGATTGATGCTTTTTAATTCTTCGGCTGTTTCAATATGGAAAGTCGGCGTGTTTTGTGTCTGGGCCAGATCAGCCAGGCGGCAGGTGTTGGCGCTGTTTTTTCCGCCGACAACGAATAAAGCGTCCATTTCCTGAGCCAGGGTGATAATTTCCTCCTGCCTTCTTTCGGTCGAGGAACAGATGGTATTAAAAACAACGGCCTGCGGGCATTTATCCTGAATTTTTTGAACAATCTGGTTGTAATGGCCCGTGTCCTGCGTGGTTTGAGCCACGATACAGACTTTTTCCATCGGGGGCAACTGATCAACATCTTCAAGATTCGAGATAATAATGCCCCGGCCTTCGGTATAGCCCCACAAACCGTCCACTTCCGGGTGTTTTCGATCTCCGGCGATGATGACGGTATAGCCCAAGGTCGTGTGTTTTTTGATAATGGCCTGCACGTAGCCGACTTTCGGACAGGTGGCGTCGATAATTTTGATGCCGCTTTCCTTGATTTTTTCTCTCTCAGCAGGCGCAATGCCGTGCGCCCGGATAATCAGCACAGCCTGCTTTTTGTCCGCTATTTCGCTGATATCGCCGATGGCCATAATCCCGCGATTCTTCAGAAGTTCGATGGTTTGCGGATTATGAATCAGGGGGCCGTAGGTGTAGATTCGCCTTCCCTTTTCATGTTGGGCAATGTCCAGAACCGTATCCACCGCCCGGCGCACGCCCATGCAAAACCCGGCTGTTTTGGCCAGTTTGATTTCCATTTAGTTCGTTTTCCGCGCTAATATGAAAAATTCTTTATTGCCTGCCGGCCCTAAAAGAGAGGAGGCGCAGGTTCCTGCCACATCCAAAGGTTGAGATTGACAAAATGCGACGATTTCCCTCACCACCCGTTCATGGATTGCTGCATCTTCCACCACGCCGTTTTTGCCGATTTCATCCCTTTTTGCTTCAAACTGCGGCTTGATCAGCGCCAGGATCAGGGCATGATCCGCGACGAGCGGCAGCACTGCGGGGATGACGGTCTTCAGCGAAATAAAAGAAACGTCCATGACGGCAAGGGTCGGCTTCTCATCAAGGTCTGCGCCGTCGTAGTGTCGGATATTGGTGCGTTCGATGACCACGACGCGCGGGTCTTCACGCAGTTTCCACGCCAGTTGGCCATAACCGACATCCACGGCAAACACCTTGCGCGCGCCGGCTTGGAGCAGGCAGTCGGTGAAGCCGCCCGTGGACGCCCCGACGTCCAGAACGGCAAAACCATTTACATCCAGCGCAAAATGTTCCAGTGCGCCCCGTAATTTCAAGCCGCCGCGGCTGACGTAAGGATGTTCTTCTCCTTTGATCGAAATGTGTACGTTCGGTGAGACCAAAGCGCCTGCTTTATCCATGCAGGTTGTTCCGATCATAATAGACCCCGCCATAATCAAGGCGCGGGCTTTTTCCACGGTCGGTGCGATGCCAAGCTCCACAAGCAGTGCGTCCAGACGAATTTTTTTAGTTTTCAGGGACATCATTGTACTACTAAAAATAAAAAGGGGACGTTCCATTTATTTTAAGCATTGATCCCATAATTGCTCCACGGATAATCCTTTGGGGATTTCACCATCCCGGCACGAACAGGGTTCAATTCCACGTAGCTGCCGCAAGCCAAAAGGGACTCGTCCTTGGAAATGATTATACTCTTATACCTGTCTTGCCAGAAGTGACCTGTATATTTGTATTTCTTTTTGTAATGTTGGGCATAGGAAAGGTTAATGCTTATTATTTCCTCTGGTCAGGACATAATAAACAAACTCTTTCGGNNTGTCAATAAATAGAACCCTTTTACTCCATGACATAGCGGTTAGCCCTTTAAGATATCCTCCGGGTTAACAGGGGATATCTGTCCGCGTTCTTTCCCAGTCATTTTTTATGAAGCGCAGAATCTGCTTGGCGCGGTCACTATACAGATTAATCCCCTCCCAGTTCGGTCGCCCGCACACCTTTTGCAGAAGGAAACCATCTTCATCAAACCAGCGAGGGAGGATACCGCCGAGGAAAAATCCTCTGTTTCTTAGAATACCTATTACCTCACCGATCCAAGGCCATGTCAACTTGAGCCATACCTGTATAATCGTGCAATGCATGTTCCCTATGCGGTTTTCCTCCGCATTGAAGACTGTCTCAAAATCGGCGCCGACCCGATGAACGGTTACCCGCGCTAATTGTGCAAAGTCGAATACCTGAGTGGCCAATTCGGTTACTTCTGCGGAAGGAAGGCCATTCGTCGATGAGGTCACCGTGCGGCTGTCATCAAACCCATCATACACATAGTGAAAATACTCTTCATAGTCTTCGGAGACATACACGACATGGGGTTTGGGGACAATCGTTCCAAACATAGCCAAAGTTGACACCCGTCCAGGAGCGGCATTTTCTCTTTCATAGGCTTCCACGGGCATAAGGTCGATTTCGATTGCCGTTTCGATTTGCTTAAATACGATCCCCGCTTCTTGTGCAAGCGTATGATTGCAGACCGCTTCAACAAAGATCACATCCAATCCGGGGACAGCGGGCGCAGTTTTCTTGATTCTGCGGGACATCAAGCCATAAATAAGCGTGTTTCGGTACTCGGGTAACACCAGCGATAGACCTGCTTCATACACGCCTTTATGGGGCGCCGAGCGGTATAAGGACGTGAAGCCAACAATTCTGTTATCCGGAGTTCTAGCAAGGACGGGGATATATTCGTTGTTTTGAAAGGCAGCGACAAGCTGTTCAGGGTTGTAGACTATCTTGACCGGATACCCGGCCCCATATACCGCGCTGAAAAGTTGTGCGACCCCTGGAGCATCGTCCGGCTTAAATAAGTCTATCTTATAATCACCGTCGCTCATTCTGTTCTCCTATATCAGTTCTTTGTGCATAATCGCAGAAATCACCCGGAGCG
>DFZJ01000056.1 GCA_002382045.1 Syntrophaceae bacterium UBA4059 | reverse complement strand
CGTCTTTCATTAACCTTCACGCCCATGTGCGTCGCCAATTTAATCACAGAATCGCGTGTCACACCCGGCAAAATGGTTCCCCCGAGCGGCGGCGTGATCAACTCATCGCCGATGACAAAAAAGATGTTGCTGGTGCCCACTTCTTCCACATACTTATTTTCCCGCGCGTCCAGCCACAGCACTTGCGTGTAGCCCATATCGCTCGCTATACGGCTGGCGTAAAGACTCATGGCATAATTGCCCGCCGATTTGATATTCCCCGTACCGCCCGGCGCCGCCCGCACATATTCCTCGGACACATAAATTTTCGTCGGCCCAAAACCGTGCGCGTAATAGGCGCCCACCGGCCCGGCAATGATAAAGAAAAGATATTCCCGGGATGGATGCACGCCGAGGGCGGCTTCCGTGGCAATCATCGTCGGCCGGATATAGAGGGATGCCCCTGGTTCTCTGGGAATCCAGTCCTTTTCCAGTAATACAAATTGTTTCAGGGCATCAAAAAACACCGTTTCATCCATGGGCGCCATGCACAATTTTTCGGCGGAGGTCTTCATCCGGCGGATATTCTCCAGCGGACGGAAAAGATAAATTTCGTCATTTTTCCCCCGGTAGGCTTTCAATCCCTCAAAGATTTCCTGGCCGTAATGAAGACACATGGAGCTCGGATCCAGCTGCAGGAGCTGATAAGGTTCAATGACGGGATCATACCAGCCGTCGCCTTCTTTGTATTTCATCGTAAACATGTGGTCGGTAAAATGCTGGCCGAAACCCAGTTTGGTTTCATCAGGCTTGGGCTTCAGGTATTTTGGCAACGCTTTGATAATTTTAATTTTCATAAATACCTCTTTAAATAATAAATTTCAGAATTCACAATGGCCCGCAAATAAGCCGCAAGCCACTTGCTGACTCCTGAATTCTGTCTTGTGTCTTCTGTCTGCCTGTGCAGCTGCTTTTTTGAGTTCATAGCACTAAACAATGCTTCGATCAAGGCTTCGATACTGAATCGCTTCGGCCACGTGGGAAGGTTCGATTTTCTCCCGGCCTTCCAGATCGGCAATCGTGCGGGATACTTTCAAAATACGGTTCATGGCGCGGGCGGAAAGACCCAGTTTTTCGATGGCCATTTCCATCAGTTGATGCGACTCCTCATCAATGGCGCAAAAAGACCGGATCTGTTTTTCAGACATGCGGGCGTTGGTGACGATGCCCATATGATGGAAACGCTTTTTTTGCAGATGCCGGGCGCCCACCACACGCTTCCGGACCTCCGCTGAGGATTCACCTTCTTCTTTTCCCGTCAAGGCCCGGTATTTAACAGACGGAACCTCGATATGCAAATCAATACGATCCAAAAGCGGGCCGGATATCTTGGCCTGATACTGACGGATCTGCTGGGGAGAACAGCGGCAACGGTGGACACGATCGCCGAAATAACCGCAGGGACAGGGATTCATGGCCGCCACCAGCATGAATTTAGCCGGAAAGCCGGCCGTGACGGATGAGCGGGTAATCGTAATCGTTCCTTCTTCCAGCGGCTGGCGAAGCGCTTCCAGCGCATTTCTTTTAAATTCCGGCAACTCATCCAGAAAGAGCACACCCAGATGAGCCAGACTGATTTCGCCGGGATGCGGCATCTGGCCGCCACCAACCAGGCCGACATCGGAAATGGTATGATGCGGAGAGCGAAACGGCCTTACGGCAATCAATGTTTCTCCTGAATTCAAGAGACCGGCCACGGAAAATACCTTGGTGACCTCGATGGACTCTTCAAAGGAAAGGTCCGGCAAGATGGTGGGCAGCCTTTTGGCCAGCATACTTTTACCGGAACCGGGCGGACCGATCATCAGCACATTATGGCCTCCGGCCGCGGCAATCTCCAGCGCCCGGAGGGCGAGCTTCTGGCCTTTGATTTCAGAAAAGTCGATGTCATAGTGGCGATTTTGCCGAAAAAGATCTGTGGTATCCAGACGAAGCGGCAAGATGGAATGCCTGCCTGACAAAAACTCGACAACGTCGGGAAGCGTTTTGACGCCGTAAATATTAATGCCCTCCACCATCGCCGCTTCCAGAGCGTTTTCTTCCGGCACAAAAACCGATTGAATACCCGACTCCCTGGCTTTGAAGACGGCGGACAATATTCCCCGCACCCCTTTAATGCTGCCGTCCAGAGATAATTCGCCGATAAATAAACCATTCTGAAGAGCGGATTCTTTGATCAATTCTTCAGCCGCCAGAATGCCTACCGCAATCGGCAAATCAAAGCCTGTTCCCTCTTTGCGAATATCGGCGGGCGCCAGATTAACCGTCACGTGGCTGCGCGGAAAGGAGTAGCCGGAGTTCTTAATGGCGGCCTTAATCCGGTCCCGGCTTTCTTTCACGGAAGCGTCAGGCAGGCCGACCGTGGCAAATTGCGGCAATCCCTGGGAAACATCCACTTCCACAAACACGGGGTATGAGTCCATCCCGATCACGCTCATGCTGAGCACCTTGATAAACACTTTTTTTCTCCGGGCATGAATTTTTGATGAAAAACACTAGCTAATCGCTCCATTTATATCAAGTTTTTAATTTAAAAAAAACCGTCCTGGTTTCTTGACTCACAAGGGGCGCTGTGCTAGGTTCGGGTGAAATTGTTTAGACCAACATCCTATCAAATAGACGATGCCGCTATGAAAAAGTTATCACACATTAACGACGCAGGCCAGGTACAGATGGTGGATGTAACGGATAAGGATAAGACTGTTCGCGTGGCCAAGGCGCGTGGTGTCGTGAACATGAAAAGTGACACCCTGGCGCTTCTTGAAGAAGGCCGTCTGGCTAAGGGCAACGTACTGACGACCGCCAAAATCGCCGGCATCCTGGCGGCGAAAAAAACCGGCGAGTTCATTCCACTGTGTCATCCGCTGGGTCTGACAGGCATTGACATTGAATTTGCAATGGACAGAAAAAACGCGCAAGTCATCATCGAAACGCAGGTCCGGACAGTCGGACAAACGGGCGTGGAAATGGAAGCGCTGACCGCGGTCAGCGTTGCCGCGCTGACCATCTATGATATGTGCAAAGCCGTGGATAAGGAAATGATCATCGGGGACATCCTGCTTCTGGAAAAAAGCGGCGGTAAAAGCGGAACGTTCATCAGAGGCGGGGCAAAATAGTTCGGGGATAATGTGTGAGTCGGGTTTACAAAATCAAGAAAGCTTTCAGGGTTCCTTTTATCATTGCGGTTGCGCTTTTGTTTGCGCTGCTGGCGCTGAGTCTTTTCAGCGGTCAACCCTGGGAAAAAATGCTGCTCGCGGTCTTATCCATCATCACGCTGGTGATTGCCATTGAAGCCTCCGAAAGAGAATTTGCCCTTTCCGAAAACGGATTACGCATTAGAAAATTTTTTCGCACGAAAGATTTTTCCTGGTCGGAAATCACGCATCTGGGACTTGTCATCATGCGGAATAACGCTTACTTCCTTCTGACCACAACCAAAGGGTTTTATTTATTCTCCAATCTTCTGCAGGATCATACCCTTCTGATCCGCAATCTGGCTGACCAACTGGGAGACGAGAAGGTGGAAGCGGAAGTCAGAAGCTACCTGGATGCTCCCATTGAACGGACGTCTCTGATTGTTTTAACCTGGATTGCCCTGGTCATGATTGTCGCGATTATCCTGACGAAACTGATAAATTTATAATCGTCGTTTTTGTCGAGCTGATTCGAAATATTTTAGTGAATGATTTCCATTAAAGAAGATGGATTGGAACGCAAGGAGTCTCACGGCCATGAAAGCAAAAACACAGAATAAACCGGCGGCGGCAATGAATGTTCAGAAAGCATGTCATTCGGCCGTCGAAGAAATAATTGAAAAAAAACTGGATGACCTGGCAACCATCCTGTCGGTTTCCGACAACGGCAAAAGCAAACTTCACGAGGAAGTCATGGCCATGGTGGAAAAGGGTCTGTTCAAAATAGCCCTGAGACGATCCAGTTATGTGAAAAGCACGGCGGCAGCCTATCTGGGCATCAACCGCAACACCTTTACCGATAAGATGGCCAAGCTGGGCATCGACTGTGAAAAAATCAAGTAAGTTTCCAATCAATGATATAAAAATGCCCAATATTTTGAAAAAAATTCTCTTCTTTATCACCCATGGCCGGATTTTTATCGGCCGTCGTCCAGCGGCCGTTGATGCTCCCGCGATCATTTTCTTGCCGATGCTTCCCGGTCAGCTCAATTGCGGCTTTGCCGGATTAATGACGTGCCGCCTGCAAAAACAGGCAGCGGATATCACAGCCGACATCCGCGTCGCCGCCCGGTGGAAAAAAGTCCAAAGCGCCGGTTTGCAAACCGTCACCGCTGAAAAAAATACCGCCGAAAAATATTTTAACGGTGTGGAAACCATCCAGGATCTGGACCAGGCTGTTTCAGAGCTCAAGCAGGAAAACGCACAGGAATTTCTTTTTTTTCAGCCGGACCGGGCAGCGGGTTTATTTCGTATCGTTCAGGAAATGAAAACCTTTCTGATGGAGGAAGAGAAACGGCTGGAAGATCAGGACGCCGTCATCAACTCCGTCAACCTGGAAATAATCAATAGCCGGATCGTTGGACTCAAAGATATCTGCTGGATTCTGGAAAAGGATATTCTGTCTAATCTGCACAAAATTCTTACGCTGACCGGCGCGAAAAACCTCTCGGCGATAACACCGGCAGCCTTCCGGAAATACCGGAAACTTAATCTGCTTTTAAACGCTTTGGACCGTCTGGAAGTCAGGGGCCGTGACTCGGCGGGCATCCAAATGAACTTCATCATTCTAGATGAGAAAAAAATGCAGGACATCCTCAAGCAGATCCGTGATAACGGACTGGCTGAGGATTATCGAAAGCGGACCCAAAAAGGCGATCTGTTCAACCAGAGCATTTTTATCGCTACCGGACGGAAAGACCATTCCAGCAGCATCAGCGTTACATTTACCTATAAAACTTTTTCCATCGTCGGCGAACTGGGACGCAACGTGGCCGACTTAAGAAACACCATTCAAAATGACCGGCTCCTGCAATGTTTTGCGGCGCAAGATGCAATTTGTGAAACAGCGTTGACACATACCCGCTGGGCTTCCGTTGGCTCCATCACCGAGGAAAATTGTCATCCGGTGAATAATTACACCACCCGTCCATCCACACCGGTCTATCCCCGCTATCCCGGCGCTGAGGCGCAAATCAACGTGGTCCTGAACGGGGACATTGACAATTACACGGCGCTCCGGCAGATGCTGGAAGAAGGCGGCGATTTGATCGCCTCGCAAGTCACGACCGATACGAAGATCATTCCCCTGCAAATCGAAAAATATCTAAAGGCGGGAGAATATCTTTCTGACGCATTTTGTCTGGCCGTTAATGATTTTAAAGGGTCTCACGCCATTGCCATGCAAAGCGATCTGGAGCCCGGCAAAATGTTTCTGGCCCTTAAAGGCAGCGGCCAGGCCATTTTTGTGGGAATCAATGCCGACCAGTATATGTTTTCTTCAGAGCTTTACGGCCTGGTGGAAGTCATGCCGCGTTTTATCAAGATGAACGGGGAGACAGGTAACGGCGCTGCGGGTGGACAAGTCTTTATTCTGGATCAGCATCGCGGCGGCGGCCTTGCCGGCATCACCGCCTGTTTCTATGACGGCAAACCCATTGCATTAACAGACGGCCTTCTGCAAACGGCGGAGATTACCACAAGGGATATCGACCGCGGCCACTACCCGCATTATTTTCTCAAAGAAATTTCCGAATCCGCCCTGTCCATTAAAAGAACGCTGCGAGGTAAATACCGCATCGCCGCCAATCAATCCGCCGCACAGGTCACATTTAACCTGGGTCCGGATATCGTTCCTGCCGCCGTGCAAAGGGGCCTTCAAAACGGTTCGATTAAAAACATCATCGTCATTGGTCATGGAACGGCAGCGGTGGCGGGTCAGGTCGTGGCTGATGCTTTGTCCCATTACCTCAAAGGCAGCGGCCTCACCATTCTGGCCCGGGTCGCATCGGAATTAAGCGGCTTCGGTTTGAAAGACGATTTGTCCGACACGATCGTCATCCCGATCACGCAATCCGGCACCACCACGGATACCAACCGTGCCGTAGCCATGGCAAACGATCGAGGCGCGCATATCATTGCCATCGTCAACCGAAGGCAGTCGGACATCACCGCTAAGTCGCACGGTGTATTTTACACCAGCGACGGACGCGACATTGAAATGTCGGTCGCCTCCACCAAAGCTTTCTACGGTCAGATTATGGCAGGACAGGTGCTGGCGTTGTTTTTTGCTCAACGGATGGGGACACGCACCGAAGACGACATCGCCGCAGCGCTCAGGCAGCTTCAAACCGCGCCGCGCCTGATGAACCGGATCTTCGAGCGCCGCGACGAAATTGCCGCCTCCGTTAAAAAAACCACCGGCAAAAGATTCTGGGCAATTGTGGGCAGCGGCCCCAATAAAGCGGCGGCCGATGAAATACGCATCAAGCTCAGCGAGCTTTGCTATAAAACGATTTCTTCTGATATCGTAGAAAATAAAAAACATATCGACCTGTCCGCCGAACCGCTCATTCTGGTATGCGCGTCCGGCAATCCTCAATCCGTTGCAGAGGATGTCGTCAAAGACGTAGCCATTTTTAAAGCGCATCAATCAGCGGTGATCGTCTTTGCCGATGAAGGCGATCACCGGTTTGATCAGATGGCCGACGCCGTCATTCCCATACCCGTCGCTCCCGCACCTCTGCCGGTGATCCTCAATACCATGGCCGGTCATTTATGGGGCTACTATGCGGCGCGTGCAATCGATGATGAAGCGCAAATCTTCCGTGAATTTCGAGGCCGCCTGATGACGGAATTGGCGCAAAGGACTCAAAAGAAACTATCCATCTTTGATATGATCGCCGATCCTTCCTTCCGCAGCATGATCAATGAATTTTACGCCCGGTTCAACTTTTACCGCCGTGACGGCGCATTTGGCATGCTGGGAGGCAAAACCATTGCCGATCTGCTGCTTTTGCTGAAATATGCGACCGGCAAACTGCCGTTGCAGGATATCCGTCAGGAATTTAAAAGCGAAGCAGACCTGGTTTCTCCGTTTGATCTTCTGGACGTGGCGCTGGGTATGGCCATCGATGAGCTCAGCCGTCCGATCGACGCCATTCGACATCAGGCTAAAACCGTCACCGTGGGCACCAGCCGGAAGGAAAAAGAACTCAAAGGCATTATTTTCGATTTGCTGGAAACCCTCAAGTTTTCCGCGAGAAATATGACCTATCGTAACATTCTGACCATCAGCCGCATTCAGCCGGCCATTGCCACGCTGCGGGGCTATACCGTCTATGATATCAACCATCTCGATGCACTGGGCAATCCGGCGGGAGACACAACGATTGTCATCCGTAAAAAAGACGGGGTGGCGGCTAAAATGAAATCGCGCGCCGATCAGCCCACGGAGCTGATGGGAACCAAAAGAACGATCGTCAGTACGGGTCACGTTTATATCGGAAAAGGCAAGTCCGACGGAGCTCCGATTGTGGTCGTGCCACTCCTGGGAGACAATAATTTTGTGAACCACCTTTTTTTAATTCACATGGAATATAACGAAACATTACCCTCAAGCAAAAAGAAAGATGTCCTGGGTTATCGTTATAACGATATTTGCAACCTCATTAATGAATACAATCTCGCCTGGCAGGATGAGTATCTTGACGCTTTCTCTCTGGAATCGCTCTTCAGCGAACCTGTTGAGGTGATCGCCGGACAGATCAAAACGAAATTCAACAAACAATAAACCAGGCCTGATGATCCCGCAGCGGATGATAGATCATGGATACTTATAGGGTATTTCCAATCACCCCCTGTCCGTAATGATCAGCCTCGCCATAAATAATACAAAATTGAATCAATTAAATTAAGACAAAACAAATTTGTGTTTGACAAAATTGTTATTTGAAAGTAGGGATACGGCAAGTGATTGCCGTATCGCGAATGGAAGGCCATGAAAGAGCTTTTTAAACCCGAAGACATTGAAAGAAAAGTCATCCTGATCCTGAAAATTCTGCACGAGAGTCCGGAACCACTGGGCGCGCGCGTCATTGCCCGCCGGATGTCGGAGCGCGGCGTAGAGCTCAGCGAACGGACGGTTCGCTATCATCTCAAAATGATGGATGGGCGGGGGCTCACGCAACTGGTAGGACGGCGGGACGGCAGAATTATCACCGAGCAGGGACTCAACGAAATTACCGATGCGCGGGTGCAGGATAAAATAGGTCTTTCCATTTCACGGATCGATGTTCTTTCGTTTAAGACAACCTTTGACGTCAAAAAGAAGCGCGGCCTTGTGCCGGTCAATGTCTCTTTCTTTCCGCAAAAACAATTCGCCGACGCCCTGCAAATCATGAAGCCGGTCTTTCAGAAAAAACTGGCCGTCAGTTCCCACGTCGCCATTGCCGCGGCAGGGAAAAAATTGGGCGATATTGCGGTTCCCCAGGGCAAAGTGGGCTTTGCAACGGTTTGCAGTATTGTGATCAACGGCGTTCTTTTAAAACACGGCATTCCTATTGATTCCAAGTTTGGCGGCATTCTTCAGATGAAAAAAGGGAAATTATTGAGATTTGTGGAACTGATTCATTATGCCGGTTCTTCGCTCGATCCGTCGGAAATTTTTATTCGCGGCAAGATGACATCCGTCCGGGACGTGGTAAAAAACGGCGACGGGAAGATCCTGGCCAATTTTCGGGAAATCCCCGCCCTGAGCCGCAATCTGGTCGAACGTGTGGTCGATGATTTTGCCGGGACGGACATTCACGGCGTCTTATCCATCGGCAATATCGGCCATCCCGTCTGCCAGACCCATGTGGACATGAATAAGATCGGAATGATCCTGGCCGGCGGTCTCAACCCGGTCGCCGCAGCCTATGAAGAAGGTTTTGATGTGGACAATAAGGCCATGTCCACGGTGATGGAATTTGAAAAACTACAGAAGGTTGAGACGCTTTAAAGATATGGAGAGATGTCATGTAAAAATTGATACATGAGTAAAATAACTAATTTCAAGAAGGGGGATTAAATTATGTCAGTCATTAAAGATGTTATTGCAAAAGTGAAGCAAACCGATCCGGATCAGCCCGAGTTCCATCAGGCTGTTGAAGAAGTCATGGAGACGCTGGAACCTACCGTTAAAAAGCATCCGGAATTTGTCAAAGCCAATATTTACGAGCGGATTGTCGAGCCGGAAAGAGCCATCATCTTCCGGGTTCCGTGGGTGGACGACAAGGGCAATATAAAAGTCAATCGAGGTTTCCGCGTTCAGTTCAACAACGCCATTGGACCGTTTAAGGGCGGTCTGCGCCTGCATCCTTCGGTTAATCTGGGTATTATCAAATTCCTGGGTTTTGAACAGATTTTAAAAAACGCTCTCACCACCCTGCCGATGGGCGGCGCCAAAGGCGGTTCTGATTTTGATCCCAAAGGCAAATCCGACGGAGAAGTCATGAGATTCTGCCAGGCGTTCATGCGCGAATTGTTCCGACACATTGGCGGCGAAACGGATGTGCCCGCGGGTGACATCGGCGTGGGCGGACGGGAAATCGGTTATCTTTATGGTTATTACAAGAAAATCCGCAATGAACACACCGGCGTTCTGACCGGCAAAGCCCTGGAATACGGAGGAAGCCTGATTCGTCCGGAAGCAACCGGTTACGGCACAACCTATTTTGCGGCGGAAATGCTGGCCACCCGTGGCTTGGATTTCAAGGGCAAAACGGTGGCCATCAGCGGCGCCGGAAACGTGGCGCAGTATGCAGTGGAAAAAGTAACCCAGCTAGGTGGAAAAGTCATTTCGCTTTGCGATTCATCAGCATGTATTATCGATGATTCCGGGATTGACGGCGACAAATGCAATTACGTATTGGAACTGAAGAACGTCAAACGAGGCCGCATCTCTGAATACGCTGACAAATATAAGGGGACCACCTGCTACGAGGGCAAGAATGTCTGGGATGTTATTCGCGAACAGGGCATTAAAGTGGATGTCGCACTGCCGTGCGCAACACAAAACGAAATCAGCGGCAAAAACGCTGCGGCGCTGGTTAAAAACGGCTGCTACTGCGTGGCAGAGGGCGCTAATATGCCTTCGACACCGGAGGCAATTAAAATATTCCAGGAAAATAAGATTCTCTACGGTCCCGGCAAAGCAGCCAATGCGGGCGGCGTGGCCACGTCCGGTCTGGAAATGAGTCAGAACAGCTTAAGACTTTCCTGGACACGCGAAGAAGTGGACAACCGACTGCTCCTGATCATGAAGAGCATTCACAAAAACTGCTATGATACGGCGGAAGCCTATGGTAAGAAAGGCGACTATGTGACGGGTGCAAACATTGCCGGCTTTACCAAGGTAGCCAAAGCCATGCTGGCTTACGGTGTTGTATAAATAACTGCTCGCAGGGAACGGTTTTAACCGCCCTATGGGCGGCAAGACCGTTTCCTGCAAGCAATGGGCTCGTCGAATAAGTCAGATCCGCGAGGGCAAAAAATATTGCCGGACATCGCCCTGCGGATAGGGAGCCTGAATGGATTTTCAACCAAAATCCTACGAAAAAATACGCCAACTGATCGACAAAGGCGTGGATATTCGCAATCCCGGAACACTCGATATTGGAAATGAAGTCAATATTGACCGGATTTCAAAAGAGGATGTTACGATTTATCCGGGTTGCCGTATCTATGGCGGCAAAACCGTTATCTCATCCGGCTGCCGGCTGGGCTATGAGGCGCCTGTGACCATTGAAGATTGTCAACTGGGATCAAAGGTCGCCTTAAAAGGAGGCTTCGCAAGCAAATCGGTCTTTCTGGAAAAGGCGAACATGAGTCTGGGCGCGCACGTCCGCGAAGGATGCATTCTGGAAGAAGAAGCCAGCGGCGCCCACTGTGTCGGATTAAAACAAACCATCCTCTTCCCTTTCGTAACACTGGGCAGTCTGGTTAATTTTTGCGATTGCCTGATGGCCGGCGGTACCAGCCGCAGCAATCACTCTGAAGTAGGGAGCTCCTATATCCATTTTAATTTTACACCGGATGCCGACAAGACAACGCCTTCCTTGCTGGGCGATGTCCCCCGGGGGGTTATGCTCAACCACCCCCCCATTTTTCTGGGCGGACAGGGCGGCATCGTCGGCCCGCTGCGCCTGGGATACGGCAACGTTGTTGCGGCAGGCACCATATTAAGGCAGGACTATCCGCAAGACAACCAGCTGATATTCGACACACCCCGCTCTGGCGGCGTCCGGAATTTCATCCCTGGCGCCTACCCTCAGCTCCAGCGCCTTCTCGAAAACAATGTTCTTTACCTGGCCAATCTTCGGGCATTGGAGGCATGGTACAAGAATGTGCGAAAAACTTTTTTTGCGACACAGGAATTCGGCGCATTTCTGTACGAAGGCGCTATGGATGTTCTTTCGCTTGCCCGCAAGGAACGTCTCAAAAGGCTCCGGATCATGGCCCAAAAAGCGGCTGCTCCGTCTCCAAAAATAAATCCGGAGCTGAACGCAGTAAGGCAAGCCTTCCATGAACATGTTGAAAAAATTGAAATGGTATTGAATGAACCCCTGCCGGATGATGCAACGAAACAGAACCGGGAATCCTTTCTCAGCAGCTTTGCGCAATCCGGCGGCGATGGCCGGGAGCCCTATATCGAAACCATCCGGAATCTTTCCCCGGATGTCTCAGCAAAAGGTGAAAAATGGCTCCGGGGGATCGTCGATTATTATTGTCAAAGAATCGCAGCCGTGATAGCGTCCCTTTCATTATTCAGAACTATTTAGTTTAATAACGATGGAAATCACTCATGGGTAAATTATTCGGAACCGACGGAGTCAGAGGAGAGGCCAATCACTATCCAATGAACGCGGAAACCGCCTTTAAAGTCGGTCAGACTGTTGCGCACCTTTTTAAAAGAAACGGCCATCGCGCTAAAGTCGTGATCGGAAAGGATACCCGAATTTCGGGATACATGCTGGAAAGTTCTCTGGAAGCCGGCATAACCTCCATGGGCGGCGACTCCTATCTGGTCGGCGTCTTACCGACTCCGGGCATCGCCTTCGCCACCCAGAGCATGCGCGCCGACGCGGGCATCGTCATTTCCGCCTCTCACAACCCCTATCAGGATAACGGGCTGAAGATATTCGACGCGGACGGTTTCAAACTGACCGACGCGCAGGAATACGCCATAGAGGATTTGATTTTCAGCGACAGACTCAGCATGCTTTTACCGGAAGCAAAAGACATGGGAAAAGCCATCCGCATCGACGATATTCACGGCCGGTACATCGTTTTTCTAAAAAATTCCTTTCCCCGAAATCTGTCAATGGAAGGAATAAAAATCGTGATGGACACCGCAAACGGCGCCACTTACCGCATCGCGCCTGATGTGTTTGGCGAACTGGGCGCCGATATCACCGTGATTCACAATACGCCGAATGGTATGAACATCAACGACCGGTGCGGCTCACAGCATACACAGGACCTGAGAAAAGCCGTGATTGAAAACGGCGCGTCTCTCGGACTGGCTTTTGACGGGGATGGAGACCGGCTGATTGCCGTGGATGAAAAAGGCAGCGAACTGACCGGCGATCAGTTACTCATTATTTGTGCTTATGTCATGAAAAAAGAAGGACGGCTGAAGAACAATCTTCTGGTCAGCACGGTCATGAGCAATCTGGGCTTAAGGGTTGCCTGTAAAAAATATGGATTTCAAAACCACACATCCAACGTCGGGGATCGTTACGTCCTGGCGGACATGTTGCGGCTGGACGCCGTAATCGGCGGTGAAGACGCGGGACACATGATTTTTCTCGATCACCATAAAACCGGTGACGGCATCATCGCCGCCATGCAACTCATTGCCGCCATGCTGAAAGAAGGCAAGCCGCTGTCAGAGCTGGCGCAGCTCATGGATGTATTCCCGCAAAAGCTTGTCAATATTGATGTAAAAAGCAAACCGGATATCACCACCCTTCCCAAGCTCATGGCAATCATCCATCAGGTGGAACAGGCGTTGGGTGAAGAAGGCCGGGTTCTGGTCAGATATTCGGGAACGCAAAATATGTGCCGCGTGATGGTTGAAGGACCATCCCGTCACGCAACCGAAAAATATTGTCAGCAGATTGCTGATGTTGTGAAAAGCGAAATCAAATAATCCGTATCGGCTGCCTGACACGGATCATGTCTTTTTTTATAACAAATGATTACCCGCGCCGGAAAAATATTCCGTCTCATGGCGCATGGAAAGGTTTGATTGAATCCATATGAAGAATACAAAATTCATTTTTGTGACAGGCGGCGTTTTGTCATCACTGGGTAAAGGTCTCGCGGCTGCTTCCATCGCCGCCATGCTGGAGTGCCGCGGCTTGAAAGTCACCAACCAGAAACTCGATCCCTACATCAACGTGGATCCCGGAACCATGAGCCCGTTTCAGCACGGCGAAGTTTTCGTAACCGACGATGGCGCGGAAACGGATCTGGACCTTGGCCATTACGAGCGATTTTCATCCACCCGCATGGGGAAGTGCAACAACCTCACCACCGGCCAGGTTTACTTTTCCGTCATCACCAAAGAACGGCGCGGGGACTACCTGGGAAAAACCGTCCAGGTCATTCCGCACATTACCAACGAAATCAAGGATTACATCCGTAAAACGGCGAAAGGATTCGACGTCTCCATCGTGGAGATCGGCGGCACCGTGGGCGATATCGAAAGTCTGCCCTTTCTGGAAGCCATCCGTCAATTCCGCAATGAGGCAGGACGGCAAAACGCCATTTTCATCCATTTAACCTGGGTGCCTTTCATCAAAACCGCTGGTGAAGTCAAGACCAAACCCACACAGCACAGCGTCAAGGCGCTTCGAGAGATCGGCATTCAGCCCGATATTCTGCTGTGCCGGACAGAAAATTATCTATCGGACGACATCAAGGGAAAAATCTCTCTCTTCTGCAACGTCGAAGTCAACTGCGTGTTTACCGCGAAGGATGTGAACTGCATTTATGAATGTCCGCTGGTGTATCACCGCGAAGGCCTGGACGCAAAAATTATCGAACTCCTCAATATGTGGACCGGCCAGGCCAAACTGGCGGAATGGGAAAATGTCGTGGAAAAATTTTCTCATCCGGAAGGCGAAGTCTGCGTGGCGATTGCGGGCAAATATGTGAATCTCACCGACTCTTACAAGAGCCTCAATGAAGCGCTGATTCACGGTGGCATCGCCAACAACTGCCGCGTAAAACTGAAATTTGTCGATACCGAAAAAATCGAAGAAGAAGGCGCGGCGCTTCATCTTTCGGATGTTGACGCTGTTTTGGTTCCCGGCGGCTTCGGCAACCGCGGCATTGAAGGCATGATCCTGGCCGCCCAGTACGCGCGCGAAAATAAAATCCCGTACTTCGGAATCTGCCTCGGCATGCAGATGGCGGTCATTGAATACGCCCGCAACGTTTGCGGCATGGATAAAGCCAACAGCTCCGAATTTGATCCGGCCACGAAATATCCAGTCATTGATCTGCTGCCCGAACAGCGCAGTGTGAGGGATATGGGAGCGTCCATGCGGCTGGGCGCCTGGCCCTGCGTGGTGGAGGATAAGTCATTCGCCTTCGATGCCTATGGGCAGAAGGAAATCTCTGAGCGGCATCGCCACCGCTATGAATTCAACAACGACTTCAAAAAAACGCTGATCGCTCAAGGCCTGCGCATCACCGGCGCCTCACCCGACGGCTCGCTGGCGGAAATCGTGGAAATTCAGGATCACCCGTGGTTTCTGGGCTGTCAGTTTCATCCGGAATTCAAATCGCGCCCGACCCATCCCCATCCGCTTTTCAGCAAATTCATCGAAGCGGCATTGAATAAATGCTTTAAGGTGTATTGAAAGGAATGGTAATTTTATACACACCGCCCGCCAGAACGGTCTGCACGGGAAACGGCGCTTTTTCGTAAACTTTCAACATGGACTTGTTGTTTTCCAGCACGTCGGCCTTCAACCCGGCAATGCCTTCTTCGCGGGCCACGCGAATTAAAAGGTTGAAAAGATAACTGGCGATGCCCATGCCCTGATAGTTTTCATCCACAATAAAGGCCGTATCAGCGAAAGAATCTCCCTGCGATCTTGCATACCGCGCCTCGCCAATCAGTTTTTCAACGCCGGATTCATCAATAATAGCCACAATGGACATGGTATAACGGTAATCCACATTCACGTATTCCTGCATTTTTGTGTGAGGCATGGTCTTGATCGGGGTAAAGTAACGATAGTAAACCGACTGATCGGAAAACCGGTAAAACAGCCGGCGCATTTCTTCTTCATCGGACGGCTTGATCGCCCGGAAGCGAACGATCAGATTCTCTTTAAACTTATGCGAACAAGCGATTTTCTCGGGATAAAGATGGCCGGATTCGGCAAAATAAATTTGATCGGCGTAAATCATCTTCTGTTCCTTGGCCTGCCGGACCAGCTCTGAGCGGTCATCGGGATGCGCGATTTCAATGAGCGCCTGCGCCCTCTCACGAAGCGTCTTGCCCATCAGGAAGGCGACCCCGTATTCCGTCGTCACAACGTCCATGGATTCTCGATTGGTAAACTGAAAAGGATATTTATCCAGTGTCAGAAGGATATTGGGTTTTCCCTTGCGGTTGCGGCTGGGCAGCGCAAAGACGGTCCGGCCGTTTTTGGAAAGCGAAGCTCCCCAGAAAAGCTCCTGAACATTGCCGGGACCGGCGGTCACATTGCCTTTCCCCGTGTGCAACGCGATGTCACCGGTGAGATCGACTTTTCTGGCCGGGAAAATCGCAATCATGTTATCGTTCAATCCGATGATCCGGGGATCCATGACGATGTCCTGGGGTTGAAATTCCACAAGTGGGTTTAAATCCAGCCACGACATTAACTCCTTGCTGCCAATCACATAGGAGGCACAGGATTTCCCTCGAAAAATACCTTTATGGCGATTGGTAATTGCCCCGGTCTTCACCAGATCCATCAGGGCGTCGGTGAAAAAAGGCGAGTGCACGCCCAGATTTTTTTTCGTGGACAGGGTCTTGGCCAGCGCTTCAAAAAGCGGTCCGATGCCATAGGAAATACAATTACCGTCATGGATGATCGAAGCGACATTGGCGGCAATTTTCAGATAGACTTCCTGAAGCGGCCAGCGCCCGACATAATAAGGCGGCTCGGTCGCCAAAACCAGATAATGGAAATCATCCATATTGACCAGTGTGTCGCCCATCGTCCGGGGAACTTGGCTATTAATCTCACCGACAACGATTTTTGCCATTTCCATGGCCTGCCGCTCCACCGATGCGCCCACCAGATACGCATAACCGTTTTCATCGGGGGGAGTTACCTGAATAAAAGCCACATCAATATGGATGGCGCCGGTTTTGAACAGCCAGGGGATTCTTGAAAACCGACTGGGAATCAAATCAACGCGGCCGGCACTGATGGCATCGGAAGCGAGAAAGCCGGAAAAAAATGTTTTTAAGCGGAATTTCCGGGCGTAGCGTTCATCAATGGCCACAGCGTCGCCCAGGCTGACCAGCTGAATCAACTCCAGATCCTGTAAATTATATTGATCGGATTCCATCAGGTGCTTGACCAGCGTACGGGGTTCGGCCATGCCCGTTCCCAGAAAAATGCTCATGCCCGGATCAATTTTCTCCAGCATCTCCCCGGGGGAGACTATTTTTTGCTTCCACATCGTTTCACATCCATCAATCGGCGGATCATTTTGAACAGGCGCCGCGGTCGATTTTTTATTTTTCCTGCCACCATGCAGTTTTTGATTCAACTGCCGGTATAAAGTCTTTACTTTGCTCTGAGACATGATCCATAAGCCTGAGGGAGGAATCAATCGAATATTTCTTTATCCCGTCTGTACCAGTAATCGGGGAAAATCCGATACATCAGCCTGGAAAATGGCCCGATGTATTCATTTCTTCTTTTATCAAACTGGCAGGCATGAATAATCATATCTTTGATGGCATCTTTATGGCCACTTTTATTGAAGATCGTATTGGCACAGGAAAAAAGCGGGCTGTACATATTTTTCTTTTCCAGATATTTATGAACGTTGCGAATGGTGTTCGGTCCTTCCGGCGTGCCGTCAATTTTATCCAGCACACGCAGATTGGTTTCAATGGGATTGCCGGTGTAAAACTCATAGAAATATTTTCCGTAGCGGTAATTTTTACTGGCCAGAGACGAAACGGTAACATACATATCGCCAACGCCGGCCTGAGAGTGAAATGCCTGAAAACTGCCGCCCAGGACTCTTGTCAGCGAACGGATTTCCACGCCGGAACGGGCAAAAATTGTCCCCGGGATCGAATCGCCCAAATCCAGAGAATCGGCCAGACCTTTGATATTGGCCACAATATTTTTCAACGCCCCGCAGGCCTCCACGCCGATCTTGTCATAATTGTAATAGGCGTTGATTTCCTTCCGGTTACCCATCAGCAGGTGATCCCGGATGATATTGGCGGTGCGCCGGCTCCCCGCAATGGTCAGACAAACCGGCTTTCCCAGTGCGATATCGACATCAAAAAAAGGTCCGCCGACGCATGCGATCTGATACTTATTTTCGAGATGGTACAGGTGTTTACTGATTAATTGCGAGGGCGTTATTAATTCTGTCGATATCGGATCGGAAATCAACCCCTTGATGGGTGAAATCAGGCAGGTGTCCCCTGCTTTTTTATCAATCATCGGCTTGAGATAATTGAGCAATTCCGGCAGACGATTCATGGTGACGCATAAAAAGATAAAATCATTGTTCTCGACAATGTGTTCCAGGTCGTTGGTCGCATAAACTTTTGGTGAAAAACGTGGAACCTGATCCATACCGCCCGAATGCCGGGCCAGATCGTCGGTTAAATGAATCGGATTTAAGTGGTCCCGGTTAATGGCCTTGCAGACATCCGAGTTGTGATAATAAATGGCAACACGCTTGTTATCACGCCCCAACTTATAGGCAAACGCAGTACCCAAACGTCCCGGGCCAATGATGGCGACTCTTGTTGTGTCTAAGTTGGAAACAATCATTCCTGTCCACTCTTAACTGTAATTGAAAGCTTATTATATGGAACAAATTATCCGGATGTCAAACCCTAATTGCCTTTTGTTCAAAAGTAAAACAAAATTTACAGGATTTTAGCGTTTTCAGTTGCATTATCCCGGAGGATTGTTTAGAAAAGTTAATCATCGAAAGAAAAAACGCAACACTTGAGGCGAACCGTAATTATATGGCCCAGGAAAAAATTATTCATTACCCAAGCGGGGCAGTAAAGGAAAAGAAATATCTGCAGGATGGAAAGATGGAGGGTGAATATACCACTTACTTTCCCAGCGGCCAGATCATGGCCCAGCTTCATTTCATAAACGGCAAAAGAAACGGCCCCGCCATCAGCTATTTTTCCCATGGGCAAATCCGGGAAAAGGCAAATTTTATCAACGATAAGATGGAAGGGCTCTACATTTCCTACTATGAAAATGGCCATGTACGCGAAGAAGAGTCTTATAAAGACGGGAAACTGCATGGTCCCTATCGTCGCTATTATAAAACGGGAGACCTGAGAGAAGAAGAAAATTTTCAGAACGGAAAATTTGAGGGAGACTATGTCTGCTATTATAAAAACGGACAAATTAAAGAAAAAGGATTTTTTAAAAACGATAAACGCGAAGGTGACTATATCGCCTACTATAAAAACGGACAGATCAAAGAGCAAGCGACTTACAAAAACGGCAATCTGACGGGCAAGTTTCTGACCTTTAATGAAGACGGCGTCCATGTGGATGAGGACGCAAGCGAAGAAGATGGACAGGCGCGCACCTGGAATGAAAAGGATGTGGCCAACTTACTGCATGACCTGACACATTTTGATAAAAAGCAGAAATGATGGCAGGCTGCGCGCAAGGAAGGAAATTGAACCATGATCAAGACCATTCTCATTCCGGTTGACGGATCAGCCAACAGCTCCGTCACGATCGATTATGGAATCTATATCGCGCCNNTGTGACGGTTTTTTTGACGCTGTCGAAACGTCACTGAAAGATAAAGCTGATTTCATATTGAAGAATTTTGAAGATCGATGCAAAATCGCCGGCATTGCCTGTGAAACAAAAAAAAATATCGGCGCCATCAGCGATACCATCATTGAAGAAGCAAAAACCGCTGATTTAATTCTGATGGCTAAAAAAGGGGAGCACTTCCATTTAAAAGAAAGTGGAATGATCGGGTCGGTCGCGGAAATTGTCATTCGTCATTCAGGAAAACCCGTTATGGTCATTCCGGAATCGTATCGTGAGATCGAAAGCATGGGACTGGCCTATGACGGCAGCGCTCCCGCCCGAAAGGCGCTTGCGTTATCCCTGAATATTTCGGAAAAAGCCAAATGGCCGATCACCGTCCTCATCAACGCGGATACGGCAAAAGCCGCTGATTTGTCCGCACAGGTTGAGGAGATGGCTCAACAAGGGCTCGCGGACTGCGAGATCATTGTTTCCACGGGTCGTGAAGCAGATGAAATCCTCAAATTCATACGGGAAGGATCGGTGGAGTTAATGGTCATGGGCGCCTATGGCCATAACCGTCTGCGCGAATGGCTCTTGGGCAGCACAACATCCCACATCATCCGGAAAAGTTCCATTCCGGTTCTGCTGATCCGCTGACACCTTCAGAAATCAGACATCATTCCGGCCGACTATTTTCTGAAATTCATCGAGCAACTCATACCGGGTCAGATCATATTGAATCGGTGTGATGGTAATATAGCCCTGCGACAGGGCGCCGATATCCGTCTGCAAATCCGGATTGGCCGTCGTCTTTTCTCCCGAAATCCAGTAGTAAACATTATCGCGTGGATCGATGCGTTTTTCAAACGTCTCGATCACATTGCCCTTGCCCTGTCTCACCACAACAACGCCCTTTATTTTTTCTTCAGGCAGGCAGGGGATATTGACATTGAAGGCGCTGCCCTGCAACAATTTATTGGATTTAATCAACCGCACCATCCGGCGGACAAACCGGGCGGCAAAAGTAAAATCAGCCTCTTGATGGGTATCGAGAGACACCGCCATCGACGTAACGCCCATCATTGCCGCTTCCGTGGCGGCCGAAACCGTTCCGGAGTAGATCAAATTATTTCCGCAGTTGGACCCCCGATTAATCCCGGAAACCACCAGATCCGGCGTTTGTCCAGACAGTTCCTTGATGCCGATTTTCACGCAATCCGCCGGCGTCCCGCAAACGGCGTAACCCAGAAAATTTCCACCTTTTGTTGCGCTCCGGACCATCAGAGGCCGAAATAAAGTAATGGCATGTCCGACGGCGCTCTGTTCTGTCTCCGGTGCGACAATTAAGCAATCCGCTTCCTTCGACAGTTCCTCATACAGAGCAGAAAGCCCCCGTGCGTAAATCCCATCATCATTTGTTAAAAGAATTCTCATCCTAAACCCAGCCCCCAACAAAGAGGAACAACCCTGAACCGTGAACCCTGAACCGCCTGTGCCCCGCAGGGGTATGAACCGTTTCACTCAACCTGTTCCAACTTTCCGTTTTGAACTTTCAGAATAAACGCATCTTTTTGAGCGACCCGGCTGCCATGAAAAGAAATGCTGCCGGTTACTCCCCGAAAACCCTGGACGGCCAGGAGGGCTTTGATAAATTCAGTTCGCGTTTTGATTTCATGATTTTGCAGAACACCAAGGGTCAATGCCATCGTATCATAAGCCAGGGCATCAATATTACCGGGCTCGCGACTGTATGCCGAGTAATAGACATCGACAAAATCGTTGGTCTCCGGCAGGATCCCATTCACCAGAAAACTGTCGGGAAAGACTGCGCCTTCCAGATATTCGGCGCCTTTCTTCAGCAAATCAGACGAATGCCATAAACTGGTCCCGATTAATTGCACCGCCTTGACATCATAAAATGCAAGCTGAGAAGCAATCATCTTCACCCGCAGCGACGAATCCGGAATAAACAGCGCTTCAAAATCCGCGGACCATCTGCCTTTGGATTTCCCGGCCGGGGCAGGAACATTTTCTGATGCTCCCAATTTGTCCCCCATGAGTTTTTTAATCTGTTCCGTAAAATCCGTCTGTTTCTTGCTGTAGGGAATGGCTTTGTCCACCTTGCCGCCTGATTTTTTAATTTCGCCGCGGAAAAGGCGAAGCATTTCCTCGCCGTAATCATCCTCTGGATAAAGGACGGCAAAAATCGCGACATTCAATGTGTGGCCGGCATATTTCGTTAAGGCCTGTATTTGCTGAGCAGGGGTAAGAAAATGCTGAAAAACATATTCGCCGACTTCCGTGACCCCCTCTCTGGAGGCGATCAAAATCAGCGGCACCTGCCGCTTCTGGGCCTCAATAGCAGCAATGGCTGCTTCCGCCGTGCCGGCAATGGCAATAATCGCTATCACTTTTGCCTGATCCGCCAGATAGGAAACCGCTTTTTTAATTCCCTCCGGCGTTTCACCGGAATCAGCAGCAACAACTTTCCACGGCGAATAAGAACCTTGATTGAAGATCTTCGCCGACAGCAAAACCGCGTCCAGCGCCTTGTTTCCCGCATCAGCAAAGCGGCCGGTCAGAGGGAAAATACATCCGACCGCATGACGATTGACAGGTTCAGAAAGGGGGGCCAGTACCGGTGGGCTTATTTCCGGTTGTAAAACAACTGGAGGCTTGACTTCAGATGATCCGGCTTCAACCGCAGGCAGGGATTTTTCAATGCTTTTCACTTCAGCCGCTGCCGCACTTTTGACGGCTGCCTCATGCCCCGAAGACCAGCTGATCAAAAAGACAGCCAGGAACAAAATGGGCATCACAGCCAACAGGCGATCATTCTTCATCGCGCCTCCTTGATAATGAGAAACATTGTATAATATTTTTCAGGACAGGTCGATATAAAAAAGCCCGAAACCGCACGATACGATTTCGGGCTTTTAATATAAATGATTTACTTTTTCACTTCTTCAAAATCCGCATCCACGACATCATCGTCCTTCTTACCGGAAGCCTGATCAGCGCCGGCAGCTCCCGCACCGCCTTCTGCACCCGGTCCACCGGGACCGCCGGACGTTTTGGCATACATGGCTTCCGCCAGCTTGTGCGACACATTCATCAAGTCGTCCTGAGATTTCTTGATCGCATCGAGATCATCGCCTTCCAGCGCTTTTTTCACTTTGGCGATCGCTTCCTCTATCTTGGCTTTTTCCGCGGCATCAACCTTGTCGCCAAATTCCTTGACGTTTTTCTCAACCGAATACACCAGGGAATCCGCATGGTTTCTGGCCTCGATCAGTTCTTTGCGGCGTTTATCTTCTTCCGCGTGCGCTTCCGCGTCGCGAACCAGCTTTTCAATTTCCGCATCGGAAAGACCGCTCGACGCGGTAATCTTGATGCTCTGCTCTTTGCCCGTGCCCAGATCTTTGGCGTTGACGTGTACGATACCGTTGGCATCAATATCAAACGTCACCTCAATTTGCGGCACACCGCGCGGCGCGGGCGGAATCCCCACCAGTTCAAAGCGTCCCAGCGTCCGGTTGTCCGCGGCCATCTGGCGTTCACCCTGAAGAACATGAATGCTCACGGCGGGTTGATTATCCGCTGCGGTCGAGAAAATCTGACTTTTCTTGCAGGGAATCGTTGTGTTCTTCTCGATGAGTCTGGTCATGACGCCACCCAGGGTTTCTATACCCAGCGACAGCGGCGTCACGTCCAAAAGCAGGACATCTTTGACGTCACCCGCCAGAACACCGCCCTGAATCGCCGCACCAATCGCCACCACTTCATCCGGGTTGACGCCCCGGTGCGGTTCCTTACCGAAAAGTTCTTTCACTTTTTGCTGGACACGCGGCATGCGGGTCATTCCACCGACCAGGATCACCTCGTCAATATCTTTGATTGAAAGATTGGCGTCTTTCAGAGCCGTCTGACAGGGGCCAACCACTTTGTCAATTAAATCTTCCACCAGCGATTCAAGTTTCGCACGAGTGAGCTTGATATTCAAATGCTTGGGCCCTGACGCGTCCGCCGTGATAAACGGCAGGTTGATGTCCGTTTCCATCGTTGTGGAGAGTTCCATCTTCGCCTTTTCCGCGGCTTCCTTCAGGCGCTGCAGCGCCATTTTGTCGGTGCGCAGGTCAATGCCCTGATCCTTCTTGAATTCGGCGACCAGATAATCCATCACACGCTGGTCGAAATCTTCACCGCCCAGGTGCGTATCACCGTTGGTCGATTTCACTTCAAATACGCCCTCGCCCAGCTCGAGAATGGAAATATCAAACGTACCGCCGCCCAGATCGAAAACGGCGATTTTCTCATCTTTCTTTTTGTCCAAACCGTAAGCCAGCGCCGCGGCGGTCGGTTCATTGATGATCCTCAATACATTCAGACCGGCAATCTTGCCCGCGTCTTTGGTTGCCTGACGCTGAGAGTCATTAAAATAAGCCGGAACGGTAATGACGGCATCCGTTACTTTTTCTCCCAGATAATCTTCCGCCGTCTGTTTCATCTTCGTCAGAATCATCGCTGAAATTTCCGCGGGCGAATAATTCTTGCCGCGCACCGTCACCTGCGCGTCTCCATTGGCCGCTTCGGTGATCTTGTAAGCGGAAATCTTTACGTCGTACTGAATTTCCTTGGAATTGTATTTTCTGCCGATCATTCTTTTGACGGCGTAAACCGTATTTTCCGAATTGGTAATCGCCTGTCTTTTGGCCACCTGTCCAACCAGACGCTCACCGCTTTCCGTAATCGCAACAACGGACGGCGTGGTGCGGTTGCCTTCCTGATTGGCAATAACCGTGGGATCGCCGCCTTCCATAATCGCCACGCATGAGTTCGTCGTTCCCAAATCTATTCCGATAATCTTTCCCATTTTTATTCCTCCTTATTCTCCATTGGCCTCATTGATTTCACATCCATTATTTTCTTTAGTCTTTTTGCACACACAGACTCTCGACGGCCGGATCAGCCTGCCATTGAGCAAGTAACCTTTTTCCATTTCACTGACCACCTGATTATCCTGATGGTCTGCGCTGTCCATCTGCATCAGAGCTTCGTGGAAGTTGGGATCAAAATCCGCCCCGGCGCTTTCGATTCTTTCCACACCGTGTTTTTTCAGGCAGCACAGGAGCTGATCCTGAATCAACGCTATCCCATCTTTAAAAGCCTGCGCATCGTTGCTGTCTTTGTGCTCAAGCGCCCGATCCAGACTATCGAGGAAGGGTAAAACATCCTTCACCAGATCCTCTTTGCCGTACTTGATAATATCGGCCTTCTCCCGGGCCGCCCGCTTCTTGTAGTTGTCGAGTTCCGCTACGGCGCGCAAATAGCGCTCGTAATGATCTTTCGATTCTTTTTCTTTCGCTGCGAGCGCTTCCTTTAATTCACTTAATGCATCATGCTCCGGGATCGCCGTTTCCTCTGCAGCACCGACCGCATCAGAAGCATCCGCCTGTGTTTTTTTGTCAGAATGATCTTTTTTCGTTTTCACTCCCACTCCTGCCGCATTTTTATTTTAAATCCGGTTTCTGGAACAATTTAATATCCACTAATTCGCAAATCGCATGACCGATCGTAATGTGTGTTTCCTGAATACGGGCCGTGCTGTTCGATGACACATTTAACGAATAATCAACGATCTGGGCAATTGAACCGCCATCCTTGCCGGTAAAAGCCAGCGTGATCAGCCCCATCTTTTTGGCCTGTTCAAGGCCTTTGAGCACATTTTGTGAATTGCCGCTGGTGCTGATCCCCCAGGCGACATCGCCTGGCTGACCCAACGCCCGGATCTGCTTTGCGAATATTTCCGAAAAATCGTAATCGTTACCTATAGAGGTAATAACGGATGTATCTGTTGTCAATGCAATCGCCGGCAACGGCGGCCTTTCAATGATAAAACGGTTGATAAATTCCGCGGCGAGATGCTGCGCATCCGCGGCGGAGCCGCCATTGCCGAAAATCATGATTTTATTTCCAGCCTTAAGAGCCGCTGTCAAAACTTCAATGACCGTAACGAGCTTGCCGAGATGATCATTGACAAAAGCCTCCTTAACCCGGCAGCTTTCCCTGAATAATTTGACAACGTGATCTTTCATAATGATTTCACCTTAGTTCCTTTTAAAAACGACTGCTTAAAGCGCGCCTAATATAAGAACGGAGGCATGGTGTGTCAAGGGCATCAGACTGTTTTTTCTCCCCCTTTTCCTTTGATCGTCATCTGCTGCAAGCGAGGTATAGGGACATGGCGTGTTGCCCCTCTTGACAAGATAATTTTCATTCATATATTTAGGCCGAAGCAGGAAAATATGTAATGAGAGCAAGTGCTTACAAAAATATTTTTTGAAAGGAGGAAAGTTTATGTTCAACCCAAGTCTATGGAGAGTCAGAAGATTTTCCGACACTTTGCCGGAAATGTTGCAACTGCAGCGGGAAATGAACCGGCTTTTTTCCAATGTTGGGCAAAAGTCACCTCAGGATTATCCCGCAGTCAACATCTGGGAAAAAGACGGAAACGCAGTGATTACAGCGGAGCTGCCCGGAATAGATCCTGAAAAAATGGATATTTCCGTACTCGGAGACACCGTTACGCTATCAGGAATGGCTTTGCAGGAGACCTTCACACAGGGCGAAACCTATCTTCGCCAGGAAAGAGGCATCGGGAGCTTCAAACGTAATATTCAACTCCCGTTTCAGGTCAACGCGCAGGCGGTGGAGGCCAGGTATGAAAAGGGCATATTAATGATTACGTTACCCAGAAACAAAGAAGATTTACCGAAGAAAATAAAGGTTCAATAGACGGAAAGGAGGTAGGATTCCATGATGGAAAAAGACATGCAGAAAACAGAAAACGTTTCGGCCACGGAACGTATCCGCAACGTTAAAACTTTTGTGCCGCGCGTGGACATTTATGAAAATAAAGATTCCCTCTTTTTGTTAGCCGACATGCCGGGTGTTGATGAAAAATCAGTTGATATTGAACTGGAAAAAAATGTTTTGACCATTACCGGACGGGTTGAAGACGGCCGGATGAAGGATGCAACAATGATGTACTCGGAATATGAAATCGGAGATTATGAAAGAGTGTTTACACTGTCGGAAGAAATTGACCACAATAAAATTGTCGCAACCGTAAAGAACGGCGTTTTGCGTCTGGAACTTCCGAAAGCGGAGAAAGTGAAACCGAAAAAAATCGCCATCAAGGCGGCGTAGGAGGGAAGGTTCANNGGTTCAACGGTTCACGGTTCAGGGTTCAACGGTTCACGAGATACCACCCTGCGGGTGGCAAGCGAATAACGAGAAAGGAGGATATGATGATGAGAATTAAAAATCTGTTGCCGGCAGTGCAAAGACCCGCGGGAAGAGATGATGATCATCCCTTCTATTCTTTGCAGCGCCAGATGAATAGTTTGTTTGATGATTTTTTCACCGGATTCGATGTCGCACCGGGCGCGCTTGCGTCGGGAAAATTCGGTTCTTTTATACCATCCATTGATGTCAAAGAAAGCGACAAAGAGTTTACCATTCGCGCGGAGCTTCCCGGCGTGGAGGAAAAGGACATGGAGGTCACCGTCACCAACGAAGCGGTAACGATCAAAGGCGAGAAGAAGGAGGAAAAGGAAGACAAGGGGAAAAATTATTATTACATGGAACGATCCTATGGTTC
>DFZJ01000216.1 GCA_002382045.1 Syntrophaceae bacterium UBA4059 | reverse complement strand
ACAAAATCGTAGGCGCCCAGCCACTGGAAGTTTTCAGAGATTTTTTTGATAAAATGAAATGAAAGGATGGCAGGTCTAAAAAAAACTTTTTCGAAGACCACTCCTGAATGCATCTCCTGTCTCACAAAGTGTCGTCCTACTGTTTTCGTTTTCATTTGACTAAATATTAGTTGCTTTTTTAACTCTTTTTTAATAGTTGAACTTATGCGCCGTTCTTTGGGATCTTTATTTTAAAATCCAGATTAAAATTTCCAAAAGACAAATATTATTAATTGATTAAAGGAGAAATGAATGAACGACAGCAGTATGACCAAAAACAAGAAGCTCATCTCGTGGGTGGATGATATGGCCAAAATGTGTAAACCGGAAAAGGTTTGCTGGTGTGATGGTTCCCAGGACGAATATGATGCCATGCTCAAGATCATGGTTGATTCAGGTCTTGCCACTGTGCTCAACAAAAACAAGCGTCCGAATTGTTTTCTTTTCCGATCTGATCCTTCCGATGTGGCACGGGTTGAAGACCGGACGTATATCGCCTCGAAAACGAAAGACGAAGCCGGCCCCACCAATAACTGGATTGATCCGGACGCCTTAAAGGTAACCATGAAAGGACTCTATGATGGCTGCATGAAGGGCCGGACGATGTATGTCATCCCCTTCAGCATGGGCCCGGTGGGTTCGCCTATCGCCCAGATCGGTATCGAAATTACCGATTCTCCATATGTCGTTGTGAATATGCACATTATGACGCGAGTCGGTCAAAAGGTGCTTGACGTTCTGGGAGAAAACGGTGTGTTTATTCCCTGCCTCCACTCGGTAGGCAAACCGCTGGCAGCCGGGGAATCCGATGGTTCCCAATGGCCCTGCGCGCCGATTGAGAAAAAATACATTTCCCATTTTCCAGAAGAAAAAACCATTTGGTCCTATGGCTCTGGATATGGCGGAAACGCGCTTCTGGGCAAGAAGTGTTTTGCGCTGCGTATCGCATCGGTCATGGCCAAGGAACAGGGCTGGCTTGCCGAGCATATGCTGATTTTGGGCATCACCAATCCCGAAGGCGAGAAAAAATACGTGGCGGCTGCTTTTCCCTCAGCCTGCGGCAAGACCAATCTGGCCATGCTGATTCCCACCATCCCCGGTTGGAAGGTGGAAACGGTTGGTGACGATATCGCCTGGATGAAATTCGGCGCAGATGGACGGCTTTACGCCATCAATCCCGAATCCGGCTTCTTCGGCGTTGCTCCCGGCACGTCGCTGAATTCCAATTATAATGCCATGAAAGCCATTGAGAAAAACACCATTTTCACCAATGTCGCTTTGACCCAAGACGGCGATGTCTGGTGGGAAGGCATTGGATACGATGCACCGGCCGGCAAGATCATCGACTGGACCGGCAAGGCATGGACCAAAGACAGCGGCAGAGTTGCCGCTCATGCCAACTCCCGGTTTACGGCCCCGGCCAAGCAGTGTCCCGCCATTGACCCTGACTGGGAAAATCCAAAAGGTGTTCCGATCAGTGCAATTCTTTTTGGCGGCCGACGCCCGAGCACCATTCCCCTTGTGCATCAGGCGCGTAGCTGGAATCACGGTGTTTTCCTTGGATCGATCGTGGGTTCCGAAATAACCGCCGCGGCCATTTCCGCAAACATCGGACAGGTCCGACGCGATCCGTTCGCCATGTTGCCTTTCTGCGGTTACAACATGGGTGATTATTTCAAGCACTGGATCAACATCGGCGCAAAATCGACGGAAGACAAGCTTCCGAAAATCTTTTACGTCAACTGGTTCAGAAAGACAGCGGACGGCAAATGGCTCTGGCCCGGATACGGTGAAAACAGCCGTGTGTTAAAGTGGGTCTTCGAACGGGTATCCGGAAAGGGGAAGGCGAAAGAAACGCCGATCGGCTTTATGCCCACAGAAGATGCTATTGACACGACCGGTCTGAATATCGGCGCAGCCGATATGAAGGAGTTGCTCAACGTCAATCAAGACGAGTGGAAAGATGAATTGGCCAGTATCCGTGAACATTACGCCAAGTTCGGTGATCGTCTGCCCGCGGAACTCATAAAAGAGCTTGAAGGTCTGGAAAAAAGACTGGGCTGATTTATAGGATAATCAGGCGTTAACTCAAAGTCTGACGGCGAATTATTAAAAGGCGGGTTTGCATTTGATTCATTAGATGGTCGAATGCAGCCTGTCTTTTTTCTTTCCATAAAATATTTTTACTCTTGCGTTGTTTTCAGGAAGTTGTATTATTTTTCCCGGTTTTTAACTTTATGTTTTGTAACTGAAATATCAAGGAATCTAGCGCTAATGTCTTCTATCACATCGCCACTGTCATCATCTATAAGTCCTGCCGCTTTTGAAACGCTGGTCACCGTACTCGGTGTGGTTTATGTTCACCGTAAAACAAGAAACGGTGGAGATATTTACCTTACACAATTCGGTCTTCCCGTGGCCGGACTATTAGAACCATCAAACTGGTACGAAGATCCTTGGTTTTCGAGCAAGCGCCAAAGACTGAAAGGCACCAGTGCCGTATACAGGGTGCCAACTAAAATGGTGGACGGCGTTGCACTGGATCTTGTTGTAAAAAACTGCCGGGTGGGAGAAGACGTGCCGCTGGATACGCACACGCTTATGCAATTCATGAATACCGAATTCAACAGCCCGTGGGAGGAATTCTCGCTCACTTTTGAAATGCGCGAAGGAAGATACGGCCCCCGGAGAATTACCACATCAACACAGTTGCCGCTCGCCATCTATGTGCCGCCCGAAACCATGCAACTCTGGCAGAGCGGACGTTCGACGGATAAACTTAACCGCATCCATGCAAAACATCCGGGCGTTGATGTCGATATCCTGAAGCAATATAAACTCATCTACCAGTGGATACGCGGCAAAGATGTTGTAGAAACGCTCCAGGACGTAGGCATAACGGGAGAGGCCGCAGACGCCGTTGTCAAGCCTGTCACTCTCAAAGTAATATCAGATATGGCCCAAAAAGGTTTTTATGTAGCGGACATGAAGCCCGTGCACATCATTCTGGAGGAAAAGCAGGTCAATCTCATTGAGAGCATCAGGGCTGACAGCCCCGACAGGTCCAAAGCACAAACTGACCTGATTACAGGCATTATTGAAGCGGGAGATTATTCCGTTGTTGATTACGAGTTGCTGATACGGACCCCTGAACATGAAGAACAGGTGAAAAGTCAGAAGCGTCATGCTTATCATGACGAACAGCGCAACCGCTGGCGTGCCACTCAACTGCCCAGCCATCTTGGCGTTATGGAGATCATGGGAGTGCCCTATATCCATGGTCCCGTTGAAAGCACGGGGGGACATTTGTGGGTGGTTGGCCGAAACGGTCAACTTTTCGATTACTTTTTGCCCGAGCGCTGGCGCAAAACTCATTCCTGGAAGCTATCCGAAAAAACGGACACCTATTATACCTTTACCAAGGACCATATTCATATCGTATGGAAAATATCCCGCGTGGGCGAAACGGTGATTGTGCAAAACAATGATGACCGGAATCAAAAAGCGGTGGAATACGGATACAACAGCCCGTTTGAGGAGTTTTCGATTGCGCAGTACCTGAGCGATAAGGGCATTCCCACTGTGTATGTTCGCGCCATTTACATGCCCGGCAGTGCCAAAACAGAGCAATCCACCGATCGACGAAGATATGAATCGCACAGTCATCTTGTGAATAGTCTGGGCGAACCGCTACTGCGCGAAGATCGGAATTTCATATCCATCCGCGGTTTTTTTAACGGTACCGACAGCTGGGTGGTAGGTTCCCATGAACTTTTGAAACCGATGAGTCTCAGCCAGGCCGAAGCGGAGGGAATCATATCCGCCAAAAACAAGACTCATCTTCGCGAAGCCATGATTGAGCGTCTGGCAAATGCCGGCGTTGACGGTTCTCTGCTTGAAACCAACGATCTCATTATCTCGCTGGACAATAAAAACAATATCACCACTACGGAAGACCATCTACCCGAAGTGCGCATCTGCAGTTTTGAACTGCTTCGCAGGCTATAAAAATATTTTAACGATCAGAGGTCACCATGCTTCAGAAAACATTTTTAACCT